>JALAGK010000348.1 GCA_022712475.1 Enterobacteriaceae bacterium | reverse complement strand
TGATCTATGAGCTAACGCTGGAGTCGCGCCGGGTGCTGGCGTCAACGTTGAATCTGTACCATGTTACCGAAACACTGGATCGAATTGTTCGCGATGCCAGCGCAGCCGGGGATTACAGAGCGGCAGCAATTGCCGCCGCAAAGCTTGCTGATTTAATCCCCGCTCTTAAGCCCTAACTTATCTTTAAGTATCTTCTCTGTCAGGGCTTCGCCCAGCTTGCGCAGGACGGCAAATGGTGCCTCCTGCGCTTCTTTTTTCAGCTTTTCAAAAACCGGGCGCTGGTTTAGTACATTAATGAAGTCGTGCCCTGCCTGCGTCAATCTGAGGGGGGTTGCGACATAGCTGAAATTCCTCGGAGTCATGTGCAGACCAACCGCTTTAGCATCCCCCGTTACAAGCTGCATATTACTGATAAGGCCATTCTCCACAATCAGCAAAAAATGACCAATCGCAACGTCCAGCTTTTCCTGGTCTTCCTCATCGACAAACCCCAGCTCTTTGATGGTAATAAACGGGCCGGGCGCATCGATAAAAACACCTAACATCCTTTTTATTTCATCCAGATTGATTTGCATAAATTTTCGTCCGTTCTGTATATCGTGTTAAAATTCAATGGATTTTCAAGGCACCTGTGCGTTATCAATGCCAGTGGTGACAGAATAATCGATCTTTCTCAATAGTTTAAATGGAGGTGTGGCATGACAGAACAGCAGACAGACATGTTCGCCAGTGATCCGGTGCTAGAGCAGGTTCTGAGTCATATTGACAAAATTCCCGCTGCCGAGCTTGAAGCGGCATGGCCGCAGTCACTGATTGATCTAGTGGATGTGATGGAGGCCGAGCTTGTGCGCCAGGGCGAAACAGGCGACGCACGCGGTGCCGCTCGCAAACTCGCCGTAGCTATGAGCCACTATATGGGCGGGCGGGCGTATTATCTGCCGACCGGCGTCCGGATGATGAACGCAATTCGCGACGACATTATCTATTGTCAGTTTAATGGTCGTAACATTGAGCAGTTGCGACGGCAGCACAGCTTGTCACAGCCGCAGATTTACAACATTATTGCGCAGCAGCGTCGCCTGCATACCCGCCGCCGCCAGCCTGATATGTTCGCCTGAATCACCCTGCAACCGGCTGTGCTCCAGAGCGCGGGTTGACTGTCATATTGCGTAAGAAACCCCCACACCTCCCCTAATTTTTTAACATCGGTTTAATTTCTCACGGAATCGACCCGATGGCCTCAAAAATCCCCAAACCCTTAGTTGCTGCTCTCCTGTCGATCCTGATGGCTGGCGGTGGTTATCACGAAATGACCCGCGAGACGCTGGTTCATCTCGAAGGTGTGGTTTACGACCCGTATTACGACGTTGCAGGCGTTCTGACTGTCTGTGTGGGCCATACCGGGCCGGACATTCAGTTACGGCGTTATACGCACGCCGAGTGTGTAACGCTGCTTGATGAAGATTTAAAGCCGGTTTATGCCGCGATTGACCGCCTCGTAAAAGTGCCGCTGACAGAGTATCAGCGCACTGCGCTGGCGACGTTTATTTTCAACGTTGGCACCAGCGCGTTCTCAAAATCGACACTTCTGAAAAGGCTGAACGCTGGCGACTTTGCCGGTGCGCGTGAACAAATGGCGCGCTGGGTGTTTGCTGGCGGTCACAAGTGGCGCGGGTTGATGAACCGGCGCGACGTCGAAATGGCGATCTGGAATGTGCGGGGGCCAGGTGACCTTAAGTAACTACCTGTTAATTAGTGTCGGTCTGGCCGTGGTGGTTGCTGCGGGTGCCGCCGCCTGGTGGATTGATGACCTCAGCGATGATAACGACGAGCTGCGCAATGACCTGCTCGCTGAACGGCAGGCCCGCAGCAAATTTGAGTGGCTGCTGCACAGTCAGGAACAGACTGTACAGGTTTTTTCCGCAATCCGCGCCGCTAACCACGCAGCGCGCATTTCAGGTGAGAGTCAGCGTGATGAAGCAAAGCAAAAAATCAGCGCCGCAGCGGTTGACGCGTGCAGCGACAGCCCCGTTCCTGCTGATGCTGCTCGCGAGTTGCAGCAGCTCGAACACGCCACCCGCGCCGGTGGTGCTGTCTCCCCGGATTGATGCAGAACTGCTGGCCGCAACGCCGGTCCCGGCTATGCCGGTGCCGTTCGTGTGGCGAAGTTCGTTAATGTGGAATGCCGACCTGCTTGCCGCACTCGGTCAGTGCAACCGCGATAAAAAAGCGGCTCGCCAGCAGGACGAACAGAGGAATTTGATTTATGGACGAACAGATGCGCGAGCTGGACAGCCTGCTCCGTGACATCTTGCAGCAACAGGGGTGTGCGTATTCCTCCCCACCATGCAGGGCTTATACCCCGCCGCGAACCTGCGCGACATGCAGCGCACCACTGACGCCTGATGTGCTGACCGTTCAGCCGATGGCGAGCCATTGCCACCGCTGCCGCGCCGGAGGATGTGAATGAATTCGTACCCGGTATTAACCGCTGTACTGGCGGCGTTGAGCATGATTGTCGGGGTTGCCTGGTACGCGCTGCGGCGCACGTTTGCGACAACCGAGCGCGTGGAGCGACTGGAAAACCGTCTAACTGAAATCGAAACCCGGCACGCCAGCGCCCCGCGTGCCGAAGACATGCACGAGCTGCGGCTTCAGATTGCCGATATGGGCGGAGAAATCAAAGCGCTGAATCAGCAAATGAGGGCCATTTCTCACCAGCTGGGCCTTTTACTTGAAAACGCTGTAAACGGAAGCAAACAACGATGATTAACGACATTCTAACCGAAGACCGCCGCCTGGTGATTCTGCGCTCGCTGCTTGAGTGTAATGGTGAGGCTAACGAGTCGATTTTACAGGATTGTCTTGATGCCTACGGCCACAGCGTGTCGCGTGATGTAGTGCGCGGACAGCTTGACTGGCTTGCCGAGCAGGGGCTGGTCACGGTTGAGCGCCTGCGCGGCGGTTTTTGCGTCGCCACCCTGTCCGGGCGCGGGCAGGATGTCGCCGAAGGCCGGGCGAAAGTGACCGGCGTTAAGCGCCCGCGAGCGCGTTAAGGGTGGATATGGAAAAGACCAAACCAACCCGAGGCAGGGCTTCGAAGGTAGATTTATTGCCGGAAAACGTGCGTAAAACCCTGCATCAAATGCTGCGTGATAAATCCATTCCCCAGGCGCAAATCCTGGACGAGATTAACGCGCTGATTGCCGACGCCGGTTTGCCTGATGATATGAAGCTCTCCCGCAGTGGCCTGAACCGTTACGCAACCAGCGTTGAGCAGGTAGGCGCAAACCTACGCCAGTTGCGCGAAATGACCACCGCGCTGACGGACCAGCTTGGCGACAAGCCGATGGGTGAAACCACAAAGCTTATCCTTGAGATGGCCCGCAGCCAGCTCTTTAGAGCGATGATGCAGCAGATTGAAGACCCCGAAGCGGCGGTTGATATTGACATGCTAAAAAACGCCATGCTTGCGGCGCAGCGTCTGGAATCAACAGCAATGTCGAGCCATAAGCGCGAGAAAGAGATTCGTCAAGCATTCGCTGAGGAAGCCGCAAACGCGGTCAGCGATGAACTGCGCGGCCAGGACGGCATGAGCGAAGAACTGGAAGCAAAAATCCGGCGAGTTCTGCTCGGGCAGGCGTAACTATGGCTACCAAAAATAAGAACTGGGTTCCGCTCTCTGACCCGCGAAAAATCGACCTACAGGAAGAAGCCAGCAAACTCGGCGTCCAGATTACAACCGATGTCGCCGCAGTTCAGCCCGCCAATGAAGCTGTGTTTCTCGCATACCAGCAGCGCTGGTTTGAGGATGACAGCCCGATATGCATAGCTGAAAAATCACGCCGAACAGGTCTGACATGGGCCGAAGCCGGGCGCAATGTTATCACCGCAGCAAGGCCACGCCGCCGTGGTGGCCGCAATGTATTTTACGTAGGTTCGCGTCAGGAGATGGCGCTGGAATACATCGCCGCGTGCGCCCTGTTCGCCAGGGCATTTAATCAGCTCGCAGAGGCGGACGTTTACGAGCAGACATTCTGGGACAGCAGTCGTCAGGAAGAAATCCTGACTTATATGATTCGATTCCCGAACAGCGGATTTAAAATCCAGGCGCTTTCTTCCCGCCCGTCTAACCTGCGCGGCTTGCAGGGTGACGTTGTCATTGATGAAGCTGCCTTTCACGAATCCCTTAACGAGCTGCTAAAAGCCGCGATGGCGCTCACGATGTGGGGCGCTCGCGTGCGCATTATATCGACGCACAATGGCGTCGATAATTTGTTTAATCAGTACATTCAGGACGCCCGTGAGGGTCGCAAAGATTACAGCGTCCACCGCATCACGCTCGATGATGCGATAGCAGACGGCCTGTACCGTCGCATTTGTTACGTAACCAACCAGGCATGGTCGCCGGAAGCTGAAAAGAAATGGCGCGATGACCTGTACAGAAACGCCCCGGATAAGGAAAGCGCCGACGAGGAATACGGCTGCGTGCCGAAAAAATCGGGCGGTGCGTATTTGTCACGCGTGCTGATTGAAGCCGCGATGACGCCAGAGCGCGACATCCCTATTTGCCGTTATACCGCCCCGGATAATTTTGAAGCCCTGTCACCGGCGATGCGTGAAAGCATGGTTGACGAGTGGTGTGAAACAGAACTTGCTCCACTGCTTGCCGGGCTGAACGTAAACCACAAGCACGCGTTCGGCGAGGACTTTGCGCGACGCGGCGACCTGACCGTGTTTATCCCACTGGAAATCACAGAAGACCTGCGCAAGCGGGAGGCTTTCAGGGTTGAACTGCGCAATCTGACTTATGACCAGCAACGGCAAATCATGCTGTTTATTCTGGCTCGCCTGCCGCGTTTCATTGGTGCCGCATTTGATGCCACCGGTAACGGTGGTTACCTCGCCGAAGCTGCGCGCCTCATCTATGGCCCGGAAATGATTGACTGCGTTCACCTGAGCGCCGCCTGGTATCAGGAGTGGATGCCGAAGCTTAAGGGCGAGTTTGAGGCGCAGAACATAACAATTGCACGTCACCAGACCACGCTGGACGACCTGCTGCAAATCAAAGTCATCAAAGGGGTGCCGCAGATTGACAAGGGCCGGACCAAAGATACGGACGGCAAAAGCCGCCGTCACGGCGACAGCGCCGTCGCGCTCTGTATGGCTGTCCGGGCATCGTATATGAACGGCTTTGTAATAGATGAAGACAGCGTGCGCGCTATCCCGGCGCGCAATGATAGCGCCAGGGATGACGACGATTATCACGAATTTGAAAGGGGGTGCTGGTAGTGGGCCAGATTGTGGATCTGACAGGTAAGCCGTTTGATTTTGACGATGAACTACAAACGGCACAGGAAGCGCTGGCGCTGGTGATGAAGCGCACCCAGGAGCACCCGTCGAGCGGCATTACACCAAACCGCGCCGCGCAGCTGCTGCGCGATGCAGAGAGCGGTGACCTGTCCGCGCAGGCTGACCTGGCATTCGACATGGAAGAAAAAGATACGCACCTTTTTTCTGAGTTGAGCAAGCGAAGACTGGCTATCCAGGGGCTTGAATGGGCTATTCAGCCACCGAAGAACGCCACGCCGCAGGAAAAGAAAGCCGCGGAAATGCTCGACGAACTGCTGCGCGATGCGTCGTGGTTTGAAGACGGCATTTTCGACGCCGGTGATGCCATCCTCAAAGGGTATTCGATGCAGGAGATTGAATGGGGCTGGCTCGGGAAGATGCGTGTCCCGGTCGCACTGCATCACCGCGACGCGGCGTTATTCTGCGCCAACCCGGATAACCTGCACGAGCTGCGCCTGCGCGACGGCAGCTATGAGGGTTGTCCGCTCCAGCCGTTCGGGTGGCTGCGCCATCAGGCTAAATCTCGCACCGGCTACGCAGGCACACACGGTCTGGTCAGGACGCTCGTCTGGCCGTTCATCTTCAAAAACTACTCTGTCAGAGATTTTGCGGAATTTTTGGAGGTGTACGGCCTGCCGATGCGCGTCGGGAAATACCCGACAGGCGCAACACCCCGCGAAAAATCAACGTTAATGCAGGCCGTCATGGACATTGGTCGCCGCGCAGGCGGCATTATCCCGATGGGAATGACGCTGGATTTTCAGAGCGCCGCCAACGGTCAGGCTGACCCGTTCGTCGCAATGATTAGCTGGGCCGAGCGGGCAATGTCAAAAGCCATCCTGGGCGGCACGCTCACAACAGAGGCGGGCGACAAAGGCGCGCGGTCGCTCGGTGAAGTGCACAACGAGGTGCGCCACGAAATCCGCAACGCCGATGTCGGTCAGATTGAGCGCACGGTCGGGCGTGATCTGCTGTTTCCGCTGCTTGCACTCAACAGTCGCACCTCGGTTGACCCGCGACGCCTGCCACGGCTGAAATTTGATATCAGCGAATCCGAGGACATTGCGACATTTGCCGATGCTATTCCAAAGCTGGCTGCGGGTATGCCTGTGCCGGTATCGTGGGTTCAGGCGAAGCTCGGCATTCCGCAGCCTGTCAACAATGAGCCGGTTTTTGCGGCTCCGGTAGCGACAGACGCCCCCACGCCACCGGCTGGCCGTGCTGCGTTGTCAGCGCAGGATTTAGCGGTCGCTGATGGCGATGCAGCAGACGAACTGGCAGCAGGCGTAACGGCTGATGAACTACAACAGACCGCTGAACCCATGCTGAAACCGTTGATACTGGAAGTGCTTAAAAGTGGACCGGAGGCGGCCATGAGCAAAGCCAGTGAGCTGTATGGCGACCTGGACGACAGCGCGCTGATTGACCTGTTAACCCGCGCTATTTTTGTCGCGGATTTGTGGGGGCGTCTCGATGCCACAGACCGTTGACCTGGCCTATGCAGCGCGCCTGCCACCGAAAGAGGCCGTCGCGTATTTTCGGGCGAAGGGACACGCGGTTACCTGGAACTGGTTCGAACAACTGACCGATGCGCACGCCCGCGCTTTTACCGTGGCAAAAGCAGCGCGCCTTGATGTGCTGAATACAATCCGGGAGGAAGTTGACCGGGCCATTGCTGACGGCATCACCCGCCGGGAATTCACCCGCACCCTGGCCCCGCGCCTGCAAAAGCTGGGTTGGTGGGGAAAGCAGATTGTTGTTGACAGTGCCGGTGGCGCAAAAGAAATCCAGCTCGGTAGCCCACGCCGCCTGGCGACAATTTACAACGTCAACACGCGCACTGCGTATAACGCAGGCCGTTACGCGCAGATGATGAACACTGCGGAGGAGTTTCCGTACTGGCAATACGTAGCGATTGAAGACGGCAGAACACGCCCGGAGCACGCAAAGCTGCATTTGATGGTGTTCCGCTATGATGACCCGTTCTGGAGGGCGCATTACCCGCCGAACGGCTGGAGCTGCCGCTGCCGCGTCCGGGCATTGTCAGTAGCGCGCATGAAAGCGCTGGGGCTTCAGGTCAGCTACGGGGCCTCTTTCGTTCACACGCACGACGTGGACGCGGGCATGGATGAAGCAACCGGCGAGCTGTACCGCACCACGTCAACCACGTTTGATAACGGGCGGGTAAAAATGACGCCCGACGTCGGTTGGTCGTATAACCCCGGCTCGGCGGCATTCGGCACAGACCAGTCGTTAATCCGTAAGCTGGTTGAAACCCGCGACGCTGCGCTGCGTGAGCAGGTTGTGCAGGTGCTGAACAACAGCTGCGAACGCCAGCTCGCGTTTTCGTTGTGGGTTCGCCGCCTCACCGAATCCCGCCGCGCCGGTCACGGCGTGCAGACGCTGGGATTTATGACCGAGGCTATCGCGCACGCGGTGCGTGAACGCACAGGTTCAGAGCCGTCGCGGCTGCTGGTGATGAGTGAAAAAAGTCTGATGCACGCAGACAGTCCCAAACACCACGCAACCGGCGTTGCGCTCCGGCCAGAAGACCTGCAATTACTGCCTGCGCTGATGGCCGCACCGCAGGCGGTGCTATGGGACAACCGGCACAATAACCTGCTGTACATCGTCACCACGCGTGACGGTACGGCAAAAGTAGCGGTCAACGCGGCGCAGAGCGTTAAGCGCCAGCCTGATTCACTGGATGTGCTGATAAATGCGTATCGCGTTGATGCGCAGAGCCTGATAACAGATATTGCCGGAGGCTGGCTTGAAGTGCTGGAGGGGAAGATTGATTAAGCCGGTAACAGGAGTTGAACCTGCATACATGCGCCGAAGCACATCACTTTACCGTTAAGCGTATACCGGCTTAGTGTCATTATACGATACCTCGGGAGGTCAGTAAATGAGCATTGATTTAGCAGTCGTTGTTGATGTCCGTCGCATACACACCGCGTTTGCGCGGCTCGGTGCGATGGCAAACGACCAGCACATACCGCGTGTCGCAGCCGGTGCGCTGCTGTCATCGACTGAGCAGGCATTTGAAAAAGAAGCCGACCCGGTAACGGGCGAGCACTGGGCGCGCTGGAGCGACCCGTATCTGGCATGGCGTGAAAAACACGGTCGCACGCCGGGTAAAATCCTGACGCTCGACGGGGACCTGGCTCGCAGTATTACCACGGATTACGGGCCGGATTATGCGTTGCTCGGGTCACCGAAAATTTCAGCAGCCCTTCATCAATGGGGTGGTACTGCCGGAATGTCACCCGGCCCGGCTGCGGTTCCGGCGCGCTCGTACATGGGCCTCGACAAAACTGGTGAGCAGGAAATTTTTGACGCCATCAAAAAACGCGCTGAAAGCGCCACAGCGCCGTGATACGATTCCGGGCGCGCAATCACGCGCCTGAAATCTTTTGAACGCGTACAGCGCGATTTGAACGCGGTTTGAACGCGCTCCGCAATAACCTCCCGCTCCGTTTCTCATTCCCCCCTGCTTTTTTAGTCAAACGCCATAAACCCGCCACTCCCTCAAATCTCATGAAAATGGCTGCTCATCACTAACGCGAGTATGTCATGAAAAAAAATGCCGTTGGCATTGCGATTCTGAACGCAGCTACGTCCGGCGACGGCTGGTATCAACTGCTCCCCGCTGGCAGGTTCCGCGCACGTGACGGTCGCCCACACGATGCGCCTGACGGCTGGTTAATGACTGCCGATATTGCAGCACGCCTGATTGAGGGGGTTCGCGCTCTCTGCCAGGACGTGCTGATTGATTACGAGCACAACCAGCTCCGCAAAATGCAGCAGGACATCGCGCTGCCGCCGGAAGCCCTCGCCGCTGCCGGGTGGTTCAACGCCGACGAAATGCTATGGCGCGAGAATGAGGGGTTATTTATCAAGCCTCGCTGGACGCCTGCTGCGCTGCAACGTATCGACGCTGGAGAGTTTGGTTATCTCTCTGCCGTGTTCCCCTATGCCGCCAACGGAGAGGTGCTGGCGCTGCGCATGGCTGCGCTGACCAACGACCCCGGCGCAACGGGAATGAGACGCCTTGTGGCACTCGCCGCTGAACTCGACACACCAACCCAACCGGAGAAAAAACCGATGAACGAAAAGATTCGCCAGCTACTGGCGCGTCTCGGCATTGATTTGCCCGAAAACGGCGAAATCACTGATGAACAGGCCACTGCTGCGCTGTCGGCATTCGATGCCGTTAAAGCTGAGGCAGGAAAAGTCGCGGCGCTGTCTGCCGGGCTGGAAAGCGCGAAATCAGCGCCTGCTGCGGGCGCGGTAGACCTCACGAAATACGTGCCGGTTGAGACGTACAACGCTTTGCGCACGCAGCTTGCAGATGTGAGCGGCCAGCACTCCACGGCCACGCTGTCTGCGGTGCTTGATGCGGCAGAACGGGAGGGGCGCATTTTCAAGTCTGAGCGCGAGTACCTCGAAAAACTCGGTGGTCAGATTGGCGTTGCCGCACTGTCTGCGCAGCTCGAACAGAAACAGCCTATCGCGGCGTTAACTGCAATGCAGACCACCACTACGCCCGGCGTGCAGACGAAAAAAGAACGCATCGCAGCTCTGTCTGCTGATGAAAAAGCCGCAGCAAAAGCACTCGGCATGACAGACACCGAGTATCTGGCAATCAAAAAAGAGGATGAACAGGCATGATTATTACTCCCGCCTCAATCTCGGCACTGATGACGTCCTATAAAAAGGATTTTCAGAGCGGCTTAACCTCAGCACCGAGCCAGTACCAGAAAATCGCTATGACGGTGCCGTCATCCTCAAAGTCGAACACCTACGGCTGGCTCGGTAAGTTCCCAACGCTACGCGAATGGATCGGACCCCGCGTCATTAAACAAATGCAGGCGCACGGCTACACGGTTAACAACAAAACGTATGAAGGCACTGTCGGCATCCCCCGCGACGATTTTGAAGATGACAACCTCGGTGTTTACAAACCCGTATTTGAGGAGATGGGGCGCGCTGCCGGTGTCCAGCCTGACGAACTGACGTTTGAACTGCTGGCTAACGGCTTCACCCAGCCGTGCTATGACGGCAACAACTTTTTCGATACTGAACACCCTGTTTATCCGACTGTTGATGGCACCGGCACCGCTGTCGGTGTCAGCAATATCTATATGCAGGCGGGCTGGTCCGGAAATCCCTGGTATCTGCTCGATTGTTCACGAGCAGTAAAACCGCTGATTTTCCAGGACCGACGCAAGCCTGAGCTGGTTACCAAATCCAGCGTTAGCGATGACCACGTCTTTAGGGAAAACGAATTCCTGTTTGGCGCAAGTGCTCGTCGTGCGGTCGGTTTTGCGTTCTGGCAAATGGCCGTTGCAATGAGGGCCGAACTGAATCTGGACAATCTGTGGGCGGGCTGGCAGCAGATGCGCGATTTTGTGGGGGATGGTGGCAAGAAGCTGGGTCTCAAGCCTACCGTGCTCGTTGTTTCGACGGCTGATGAAAAACGCGCAACTCAGTTGCTGGAGCGTGAGTTGATCGCAACCGCTGACGGCACTGCAAGCAATGAAATGCGCGGGAAGCTGGAGCTGGTTGTAGCTGACTACCTGTAATTTTGGGGGCGGTTAAACGCCCTTTAAATCCGCTTTAAAGGAGATATCTGTGCCATGTCAGAAACTACTGAAAACATTAGCGACACTCAGCCAGCGATTACTGCCAGCGCTGACGCAGTGGTGGCTCCGTATAACGTCATTGCGCGTTGTACGCGCGAAAAATACCGCCGTGCCGGTTATCCAATGGTTCGCGGTGAAAACACGCTCCTCCGCGTTTCAGATGAGGCTCTCGCAATTTTGCAGGCCGACCCGGTTCTGGCTGTTCGTATTATCGACGAGGATGGAGTTGTATCTGCAACGCCAGTGTCTGCGGGAGCTGAAGCGAGGCGGCTGGACGTTCTGGATATGGTTGGCGTAGAAGACAACGACGCGCTGTACGCCAGAATTCGTGATGCTGTGTCCGCGTTCGGCGCAGGCGACTACACCCAGGCGGGTGCGCCACGCGTCAATGCCGTTCGTGAGGCACTGGGGGTGGATGTGACAGCGGAGCAAATCGCAGCAGCGATGGCTGCTACAGATTCACCAGCCGCCGACACGCAGCCAGTCGCTACTGATTCAGCGGCCACTGACACACCGCCTGCCGCAGGTAGCGCGGAATGATTTACGCCACCGTCAGCGATATCTGCACGCGCTATCAGCGCCGCCAGCTCGATATGCTCACAGCAGTAAAAACCGATAGCGGCGAGCCGGATGACGCAATCGCACAGACGGCGCTCGATGACGCCGGGGCGCTGATAGACAGCTACATCTCTGCGCGCTACACGTTGCCGCTGTCTGTCATCCCCGGCGCACTGGCGCAGGCCTGCACTGTGATTGCCTGGTATTACCTGTCAGACCAACGTGCAACTGAACAGACGACGCAGCGTTATCGGGACGCCATTAAATGGCTCGAAAGCGTGCGCGACGGCAAAACGCCGCTCGGCGTGGACGCCAGTACTGCCACCGCGCCAGAGGGTGAAAATCTGGCGCAGGTGGTGTCCGATGCCCTGGTATTTGGGCGAAATCAAAAAGGGTTCCTCTGATGATTGGAGAAACCGAAACCGCGTTACTGGCCCGCGTCCGGGAGCTGTTTGGTAAAACGCTGCGGCAGGTTGATACACACCCCGGCACATGGTCCGACATTGATATTCGCCGGATTCTGATGTCGCCGCCTGCCGTTTACCTGGCATGGCTCGGCTGCGGCGAGGGTCGCACGCGGCGTGAGGTAGAGAGCCGTTGGGTTTTTTACGTTGCTGCTGATTTTCTCAATGGCCGCGAGGCTGACAGGCTCGGGATTTATCAGATTGTTGAGCGGTTAGTTGGCGGTATCAATGGCGGTTCGTTCGGGCAGTCTACTGCCATGACACTGACTAAGGCGCAGAACCTGTATACAGACGCTCAGGGTAACCAGGGGGTGGCACTGTACGGGCTGTACTTCAGCGCCAGAACGCCGCTACCCGATTTTGTTGAGACCGGGTCGCTTGATGACTTCGAGCGCCACTGGCAGACATGGCAGCAGCCGGACGGTGCGCCGGAGTTTGCTGCTCATATCAACGTAAACGAGAGAGTTAAAAACGATGGCTGACGATGTGTTTTTTCTCCAGCCCGCGCCGGGTCGCGCCGTTCGTGACCCGCGCACAATGACACTGCTACCGCAGGCCGGAGCAAATAAACCGCGCAGCGCATACTGGCTGCGTCGTATCGCTGACGGCGACGTTGTGATTGTTAACGCTGTCGGTTCAACAAAGCAGAAAGCGAAGAAAGCTACTGCGACCACTGCTGAGGCAACGACTCCGGCAACTGACGAGGCGACAGAATGAGCAACGTTATTTCATTTAACGAGATTCCGGGTAGTGGCGAGCTGCGCGTCCCGATTACGTACATTGAATTTGATAACAGCAACGCTGTTACAGGTACGCCGCAGCCGCGCCAGCGCGTGCTGATGTTCGGCCAGCGAGCAACAAAAGACGGTCTGCCGGTCGGGTCTGCTGCTAACGACATGCCGGTGCGCATCTACTCCGCCGCGCAGGCGTCTGCTGCGTTCGGCGCAGGTTCAATGCTGCACCTGATGTGTAAGGCATTTCTGGATGGCAACCGCACGGCTGAATTGTGGTGCATCCCGCAGGGTGACGGCACCGGCACTGCCACAATAACTGTCAACCTGAACGGTACTGCGACGGAGAACGGCGTGCTCGTTACGTATGTTGGTGGCGTGCGCCTGCCAGTTTCAGTCCTCGAAGGTGACACCGGCGCACAGATTGCAGAAAGTCTCACAGAGCTGATTAACAGCACGTCTGACCTGCCTGTCACCGCTAACGTGGTGCCTGATACGGCGGATAACACGCACGCAGATGTTGTGCTGACGCCGAAGTTTGTCGGCGAGAGCAAACTGGATGTGCGCTGGAATTATTACAGCAGCGAATCACTGCCGGGCGGTATCAATGCCAGTGCGACCGCGTCAACAGATAGCGCGAGTAATCCGAGCATTGCAGCGTCCGTCGCGAACATGGGCGAGCAGCAGTACAAATATATCGTCATGCCGTACCTCGACGAGCCAAACCTGAACCTCCTGCGCGCTGAATTAAAGGACCGCTGGGGGCCGGTGAATCAGGCAGACGGTTTTGCGGTGGCGTCATATCACGGCACGCTCGGCGACCTGACCACATTTGGTCTGAGCCGCAATGACCACCTGATTTGTTGCCTCGGCGTGCCATCCACGCCGCAGCCGAATTATGTCTGGAGCGCGAGCCTCTGCGCGGTCGCTGCGGCATCACTCACCATTGACCCTGCGCGCCCGCTCCAGACCCTGACAATTCCGGGCCTGATGCCACCGGCGCTGGCCGACCGTTTTACCTGGTCGGAGCGCAACTCTCTGTTGTTCGACGGCATTTCAACGTTCACAGTCAATGACGGCGGCGAGGTGCAGATTGAGCGCCTGATTACGATGTACCGGACAAACAGCTACGGCGACCCGGACCCGTCATATCTGGACACTAATACCATCGCAACGCTGAGTTACCTGCGTTATTCAACGCGTGCGCGTATCACGCAGAAATTCCCACGCCATAAATTAGCTGATGACAGCACCGGCGTTGCGCCCGGTCAGGCGGTCGTTACACCGTCCATTATCCGCGCCGAGCTGCTGGCGCTGTTCCAGGAATGGGAGCACGGCGGACTGGTAGAGGATTTTGACGCATACAAAGACGAGTTGCTTGTAACGCGCAACGCCAGCGACCGCAACCGCGTTGATGTGCTGGCCGGGCCAAACCTGATTAACCAGTTCAGGGTCTTCGCTGAACAAATTCGATTCATCCTGTAAGGGGGGGAAGCATGGCAGGAAATCAACGTCAGGGCGTCGCGTTTATCCGTGTGAATGGCCGCGAACTGGAGACGCTCGAAGGGGCATCCTTTACCCCATCCGGCACGACTCGCGAGGAGGTTATCGGCTCCCGTGTATATGGCTGGAAGGGTAAACCGCGTGCCGCAAAGGTGGAGTGCAAAATTCCGGGCGGCGGCGATGTCGGGCTGGATGACGTCATCGCATGGGATGACGTCACGGTCGAATTTCAGGCCGACACCGGCGAGACGTGGCTGATGGCTAATGCCTGGCAGTCAGACGAGCCGAAAAACGACGGCGGTGAGATCTCAATCTCGTTCACGGCCAAAGAAAGTAAGCGGATTAATTGAGGGGACAAAAATGTCACAACCGACTGATGTGGTAGCGATGGAGCAGGAAATTTTAGAGCAGCTTAAAAACGGTGGTTTCATGCTGACTGACGGCCTGCCATACGGCACCGGCGACGATGCTGAGATTCAGTATGACGTTACGTTTCGTGAGCTGTCCGCAGGCGACATTATCGACGCGCAGCTCGCGTCGGAGCGTGTCGTTGAAACGCGTAACGGCCCGCAGCTTGTGTCATCCCCTACACAGATGGGGGTTGAGCTGCTACGGCGTCGGATTGCACAGGTGGGCCGCATTAAGGGGCCGTTATCACCAGCGTTGCTCAAGCAACTGTCGCCCGTCGATTTTGAGCGCGTGTCCATTGCCTCCGAGTTGAAAGATACGGCAATTGCCGCTTCACTGGCAGCTCAGGGGGGGCGAGTGGCTGCGGTATCGGAATGATGTAGAGCGGGCAGCGATAGCGGTCGGAGTCATCATGAAAAGTGGTCCCGGGTGGGCGTTAGCTCTGCCGTTATCGCGGCTTGTCCGGTACTGCGAACAAGCTGAAAAGATAACAAAAGGAAAATGAAAATGGCCGGGCGAAATTATCGCGCATCAATCATTATCGACCTGCTCGGCAATATCGCACAGCGCTCGCGCCAGTATGCGGGCAACATTTCCTCAATGGCCCGCAGTAGTCAGGGCGCGCTG
>JALAGK010000347.1 GCA_022712475.1 Enterobacteriaceae bacterium | reverse complement strand
GGTAAATACGTGTTTCAACTTGAACCGTAATGGCAGGGTTTACGGGCACACTGCATTTTTTACGTGTGGCGATGGAATGATTTCTCCAGGGCGTAGGTATGTGAATTTTCTGGTGTTAAAATACAGAGTTTTCTGCGTATCCATTGCCTTTGAGCCAGGGTATAACCCTCGGCGACGTTATATTGCCCCATGCGGGCAGGCGCGGCATGGAACGTATCATTATTTAAGGAGATTCCTGATGAATAAGCGCATTGCGCTGGCTTCAGTGCTTTTTTGCGTGACCGCAGTAGCAAATGCGGGTGAAGCTTACGTCTGTCAGTCAAAACCAGAACCCATCACCAGTGGGCAGACGCTGAATAATAAAACGGTGTTTACCTGCACGGATAAAATTAAAGGCTCGCTGCCGGAACTGGCGGCGCAGGGCTGGCAAATTGTTCAGGTGTTTCAGCAGACCGACGAAAACGACAATGCGCCGACGCCTGAGGTGTATCACGAGCTGATTGTACAAAAACAATAAAACGCAGCATAAAGAGAAAAGGCGGGAAGATTTCCCGCCTTTTTGTTACTCGTGGACTTAGCGCTTTTTACCGAACGCTGCAGCCAGCGCGTCACCCATAGCGCTGTTGCCTGCCGGGGCGCTGTCGCGGCGTGGTTTAGCCGCCGGGCGTGCTTTATTATCGCGTGCGCCACTGCTGCTGTTGCCCGCGCCACGGCGCGAATTGCTGTCGCCTGGCTGCTCGTCAAGACGCATGGTAAGCGCGATGCGCTTGCGTGCCATGTCCACTTCCAGCACTTTCACCTTCACGATATCGCCCGCTTTCACCACCTGGTGTGGGTCTTCTACAAATCGGTCTGAGAGCGAGGAGATGTGCACCAGACCATCCTGATGGACGCCAATATCGACAAACGCGCCAAAATTGGTGACGTTGGTGACTGCCCCTTCCAGTACCATGCCCGGTAGCAGGTCGTTGAGGGTTTCCACACCGTCGGCGAACTGGGCCGTTTTGAACTCAGGGCGCGGGTCGCGGCCCGGCTTTTCCAGCTCTTTGATGATGTCGGTGACGGTTGGCACTCCGAACTTCTCGTCGGTAAAGTCGCTTGCTTTAAGGCCACGTAATTCGCTGCCATTGCCCATCAGGTCCTGCAATGACTGGCGAGTGGCAGCGAGAATGCGTTCCACCACCGGGTAGGCTTCCGGGTGTACGGTCGAAGCATCAAGCGGATTATCGCCGTGGTTGATGCGCAAAAAGCCAGCACACTGTTCAAACGCTTTCGGCCCCAGGCGGCTGACCTTGAGCAACTGCTGACGGTCCTGGAAGCGGCCGTTTTCATCACGCCATGACACAATGTTTTGCGCCATCATGCGTGTCAGTCCCGCCACGCGCGTCAGCAGCGGCACAGACGCTGTGTTGAGGTCCACGCCCACGGCGTTTACGCAGTCTTCCACCACTGCATCGAGTTTTTTCGCAAGCTGGCTCTGGCTTACGTCATGCTGGTACTGGCCCACGCCGATAGATTTAGGGTCGATTTTCACCAGCTCCGCCAGCGGGTCCTGCAGGCGGCGAGCAATGGAGACGGCGCCACGCAGCGACACGTCGAGGTCCGGGAACTCCTGGGCTGCCAGCTCAGAGGCGGAATACACCGATGCCCCGGCTTCGCTTACAATCACCTTCTGGCCGGTGACCTTCGGGAACTGTTTTTGCACGTCGAGATAAAAGCGCTCGGTTTCGCGCGAGGCGGTGCCGTTGCCGATAGCGACCAGCTCAACATTGTGCTTCTCGCACAGCGCGGCAATCACCACCGCCGCTTTAGCAGCCTGGCCGGTGTGCGGATAAATGGTGTCGGTGGCAACCAGCTTGCCGGTGGCATCAACCACCGCCACTTTCACCCCGGTACGCAGACCCGGATCAAGACCCATGGTGGCGCGCAGCCCGGCGGGTGCTGCCATCAGCAGGTCGTGCAGGTTGCGGGCAAACACATTAATGGCTTCGTCTTCGGCGCGCTCGCGCACGGTGCCCATCAGCTCGGTTTCCAGATGCATCAGCACTTTAATGCGCCAGGTCCAGCTCACCACCGCACGGCGCCAGCCGTCTGCCGGGGCATTGTTCAGGCGAAGATTGAGGTGGTCGATGATAATCTGCTCGCAGTGGCTCTCTTTGGGCGGTTCGTCAAACTGCGGGTCGGCGTTGAGGGCAAGTTGCAACACGCCTTCGTTACGGCCACGGAACATGGCCAGCGCACGGTGTGACGGCACCTGGGCAATCGGCTCGTGATGATCGAAATAATCGCGAAATTTCGCGCCTTCTTCTTCCTTACCGCTAACAACAGTGGCAACCAGATGGGCGTTCTTCCAAAGATAGTCACGCACTTTTGCCAGCAAGGCGGCATCTTCAGCAAAGCGTTCCATCATGATGTAGCGTGCGCCATCGAGCGCGGCTTTCACGTCAGCTACGCCTTTATCGGCATCAACAAATTTGGCTGCTTCGTCTTCCGGTACGGTAGACGGTGTGTTCCACAGCGTATCGGCAAGCGGCTCAAGACCGGCTTCAATGGCAATCTGCCCCCGGGTACGCCGCTTAGGCTTATACGGCAGGTAAAGGTCTTCGAGTTCGGTTTTGCTCAGTGTGGCGTTAATGGCGCCGGAGAGTTCGTCGGTCAGCTTGCCCTGCTCGGCGATGGATTTGAGGATAGCCTGGCGGCGGTCTTCCAGTTCACGCAAATAGCCAAGGCGAGTTTCGAGGTTACGCAATTGCGTATCGTCAAGGCCGCCGGTGACCTCTTTACGGTAACGTGCGATAAACGGCACGGTGTTACCTTCGTCGAGCAGATTAACGGCGGCTTGCACCTGTTCAGTGCGGGCCTGCAGTTCGCTGGCAATAATGCGACAGAGCGAATCATTCATCATGGCGAGTTGTCGTCCTGAGTGTCAAAATTTCAGGGGACAGTTATACGGATTGATGGGCAAAAATGCCAGCCGCGACGCAGCGGTGGCGGCGAATCGGATACTTCCTGCGCTCGCGCTGGTATCCTTAGGTTTTACCTCAGATAACAAGTGCCGGAACGTTATGGGTACACGACTGATAACCCGCGAAGGGTATAACAAACTTAAGCAAGAACACGATCACCTGTGGAAGGAAAAGCGCCCGGAAATCACAAAGATTGTCTCCTGGGCGGCAAGCCTGGGTGACCGCTCTGAGAACGCGGATTACACCTACAACAAACGCCTGCTGCGCCAGATTGACAGGCGAGTGCGCTTTTTGCGCAAGCTGCTGCCGGAGCTAAAAATCGTTGATTATTCGCCCCAGCAGGATGGTCGCGTGTTTTTTGGCGCCTGGGTGGAAATTGAAAACGAGGCCGGTGATGTGAAAAAATTCCGCATTGTCGGCCCGGAGGAGATTTATGGCGAGAATAAAGACTACATCTCCATAGACTCTCCCATGGCGCGTGCGCTGCTGAAAAAGCAGGTGGATGAAGAGTTCATAGTGCCAACGCCAGAGGGCGAGAAAATGTGGTTTGTGAATTCAATTGAGTACGAAAAGGGCGAATAACCGGGACCTATACCGCGCCTGGTACGCCTTAACTCCATCTATTAGCATGAAGGCAGAGGTCATCCTCTGCTTTTTTGTTTTTTATCCAGTGATTGTGATTCAATGAGCAGATAACCTGCTGTTAAATATGCTTTGTAACAATTTAGACTAGAATTTATACCAGATTTAACTGGTGGCGAGCGGGGGCTTTTTTAGAATAAGTCAGGCTGTTCCTGCCGCTTGTTGAGTGGGACGCAGCAAACCGTCCGAACCTTTGGGAGTACAACAATGCAAGAGAATTATAAAATTCTGGTAGTGGATGACGATATGCGCCTGCGTGCGTTGCTGGAGCGCTACCTTACCGAGCAAGGCTTCCAGGTTCGCAGCGTGGCAAATGCCGAGCAGATGGACAGGCTGCTGACCCGTGAGTCCTTTCACCTGATGGTGCTGGATCTGATGTTGCCGGGGGAAGATGGTCTTTCCATTTGCCGCCGCCTGCGCAGCCAGAGCAACCCGATGCCTATCATCATGGTCACCGCCAAGGGCGAAGAGGTGGACCGTATCGTTGGGCTGGAAATCGGCGCTGACGACTACATCCCCAAACCTTTTAACCCGCGTGAGCTGCTGGCCCGTATCCGTGCCGTGCTGCGTCGCCAGGCTAATGAACTGCCGGGTGCACCCTCGCAGGAAGAGGCCGTTATTGCCTTTGGTAAATTCAAACTTACCCTCGGCACCCGCGAAATGTTCCGTGAAGATGAGCCAATGCCGCTGACCAGTGGGGAGTTTGCCGTACTGAAGGCGCTGGTAAGCCACCCGCGTGAGCCGCTGTCGCGCGATAAACTCATGAACCTGGCGCGTGGGCGTGAATACAGTGCGATGGAACGTTCCATCGACGTGCAGATCTCCCGTTTGCGCCGTATGGTGGAAGAAGATCCGGCGCACCCGCGTTATATCCAGACCGTCTGGGGGCTGGGCTATGTGTTTGTGCCGGACGGCGCTAAAGCATGAGGCGATTGCGCTTCTCGCCGCGAAGTTCGTTTGCGCGCACGCTGCTGCTGATTGTTACCCTGCTGTTTGTCAGCCTGGTGACGACGTATCTCGTGGTGCTGAACTTCGCGATTTTGCCCAGCCTGCAACAGTTTAATAAGGTTCTGGCTTACGAAGTACGTATGCTGATGACCGATAAACTGCAACTGGAAGACGGCACCCAGCTGGTGGTGCCGCCTGCTTTCCGGCGCGAGATTTATCGCGAGCTGGGCATTTCGCTTTACTCTGATGAAGCGGCAGAAGAAGCCGGACTGCGCTGGGCGCAGCACTATGAGTTCCTGAGCCAGCAGATGGCGCAACAGTTGGGTGGCCCGACCGAAGTGCGCGTTGAGGTCAACAAAAGCTCGCCGGTGGTGTGGCTCAAAACGTGGCTATCACCCAATATCTGGGTGCGTGTGCCGCTGACTGAAATCCACCAGGGCGATTTCTCGCCGCTGTTCCGCTATACGCTTGCCATAATGCTACTGGCGATAGGCGGGGCGTGGCTATTTATCCGTATACAAAACCGGCCGCTGGTGGAGCTGGAGCATGTGGCAATACAGGTAGGGAAAGGCATTATCCCGCCGCCGCTGCGTGAGTATGGCGCATCGGAGGTGCGTTCGGTAACGCGCGCGTTTAACCAGATGGCGGCCGGTGTGAAACAACTTGCCGACGACCGCACGTTACTGATGGCGGGCGTAAGCCATGATTTGCGCACCCCGCTTACGCGCATTCGCCTGGCAACTGAGATGATGGGCGAGCAGGATGGCTACCTGGCAGAGTCCATTAATAAAGATATTGAAGAGTGCAACGCCATCATCGAGCAGTTTATCGACTTCCTGCGTACCGGCCAGGAAATGCTGCTTGAAAGCGCGGATCTTAATGCCGTGCTAGGCGAGGTCATAGCCGCTGAAAGCGGCTATGAGCGTGAAATTGAAACTGAGCTAAAACCGGGCGAGATCCCGCTCCAGATTCATCCGTTATCGATTAAGCGCGCCGTTGCCAATATGGTGGTGAATGCCGCGCGTTACGGCAATGGCTGGATTAAGGTCAGTAGCGGCACCGAGCTTAACCGCGCCTGGTTCCAGGTTGAAGATGATGGGCCGGGTATTGATCCCTCACAGCTTGCCCATTTGCTACAGCCGTTTGTGCGCGGCGACAGCGCGCGCACTACCAGCGGCACCGGACTGGGACTGGCAATTGTGCAGCGTATTGTGAATAACCACCACGGCGCGTTGGATATTCGCCGCAGCGAGCGCGGTGGGCTGTCTATTCGCGCGTGGCTGCCAATGCAGGCTGGTAGGCCTGGCGCAGGCAGAAAAGAAGAGATATAAGCGGCCGTGAGCCAGTTTGCTCGACGTTGTGCTTATACTGGAAAGATTCCGTTAACCAGCAGTCGGGTGGAATATTCCGTTCACTTGAAGCCCGGTGATTAACGGGGTTTCATCTGCGGTGAAAAAGTTAAGGGGGCGCATCCCCCCGTAACAATCCTGCGACCCCGTCAGGTAATTGCCGCCTTTTGGGCTGTACGCTCACCTCCCGGCGCTCAACGTAGCATCCTGTTTACTCGGCTCATCCCGGAGCCTCGTCCCTTTGGGGCCAACGCCTATGGTATTGTTCAAAATTGCTTTCGGCAATTTTGTCACCTCAGACCGCCATTCCTGGCGGTCTGACTTTGTTTTTTGCCCTCCGGTCGCCGATTTCAGCGGGGGGCCGCAACCCCACGCTGTGAACCTGTGCATTTCAATAGCGGGATTGTTGTCGTTAGCGCCGATATAAAACTTCTCAACTTATAAAATCGTAATCCTCAAATCCTC
>JALAGK010000346.1 GCA_022712475.1 Enterobacteriaceae bacterium | reverse complement strand
TTTGGTCTGTAGATCTTTCTGAGAAAACCGGCTTCTTCGCACGTAACCGCTCAGCCCTGCTTTCCAGCGGTGTTGCGGTTTCTGGCAACCATCTCTATGTCGGTAGCGAAAGAGCACAGGTTTATGCGCTGAACACGGCAGATGGCAGCATTGCCTGGCAGGTACGTGTTGCAGGTGAAGCACTGGCGAGTCCAGTTGTCAGCGACGGTGTTGTGTTGGTTCACACCAGTAACGGTATTCTTCAGGCGCTTGATGAAAACGATGGCAGTATAAAATGGACCGTTAATCTGGACGTTTCTGCATTGTCTTTGCGCGGTGAATCTGCACCAGCAACCGCCTTTGGCGCAGCAATTATTGGCGGCGACAACGGTCGCGTCAGCGCGGTGATGATGGACCAGGGCCAGATGATCTGGCAGCAGCGTATTGCACGCACCACGGGCGCGACCGAAATCGATCGTATCAGTGATGTAGATACGACGCCGGTTGTTCAAAATGGCGTTGTTTACGCAATTGCTTACAATGGCAACATGGTGGCACTGGATTTACGTTCAGGTCAGATTATCTGGAAACGCGAGCTGGGTTCGGTTAACGATTTTGTTATCGACGGTGATCGCATTTATCTGGTTGATCAGAGCGATCGCGTACTGGCGCTGAGCACTGAAGGTGGTGTGACACAGTGGACCCAGAGCGATTTGCTGCACCGTAACCTGACGACGCCTGCGCTGTTTAATGGTTATATCGTTGTGGCCGACAGCGAAGGCTATGTCCACTGGCTTGATACCAGCAATGGTTCATTCGTGGCGCAGCAGAAGCTGGACAGCTCTGGCTTCCAGACTGAGCCGGTCTCTGCCAGCGACAAACTGTTGATTCAGGCAAAAGACGGTACGCTTTACGCGCTCACACGCTAATATGCGCTGAGCTTTGATGAAAACGGCCCCTGAAACCCCAGGGGCCGTTTGCTGTTTTAAGAAAACGGTGCGATGTTGCGCCGTTTGATATTCGATTTTTAAGTGACGAGGCTTTAACAATGGTACCTGTGGTCGCGCTGGTCGGGCGCCCTAACGTCGGTAAATCGACGCTATTTAACCGCTTAACTCGCACCCGTGATGCGCTGGTGGCGGACTTCCCCGGGCTGACCCGTGACCGTAAGTACGGTCGTGCAGAGGTAGAAGGGCGTGAATTTATCTGTATCGACACTGGCGGTATCGAAGGCACGGAAGAGGGCGTAGAAACCCGTATGGCGGAACAGTCGCTGCTGGCGATTGAAGAAGCCGATGTGGTGTTGTTTATGGTGGATGCTCGTGCGGGACTCATGCCTGCTGACGAAGCCATTGCTAAGCACTTGCGTTCGCGTGAGAAACCCACCTTCCTTGTGGCGAACAAAACTGATGGTCTGGATGCCGATCAGGCGATTGCCGACTTCTGGGGTCTGGGGATGGGGGAGATTTACTCCATTGCCGCCTCTCACGGACGAGGTGTGACCAGCCTGCTTGAGCACGTATTGCTGCCGTGGATGAACGACGTGGCACCCCTTGAAGAAATCGACGAAGACGAGGCCTACTGGAAACAGTTTGCTATCGACAATGGCGAAGCGGTGGAGTCTGAAGAGGAAGAAGATGCTTTCAACCCACAGGACTTGCCAATTAAAATCGCTATTGTCGGTCGTCCAAATGTTGGTAAGTCCACACTTACTAACCGTATTCTGGGTGAAGACCGTGTGGTGGTGTTTGATATGCCGGGTACGACGCGTGACAGCATCTATATCCCGATGGAGCGCGACGAACGTGAGTACGTACTTATCGACACAGCGGGGGTGCGTAAGCGCGGTAAAGTGACCGATGTTGTGGAGAAGTTTTCGGTCATCAAAACGTTGCAGGCTATTGAAGATGCTAACGTCGTACTGCTGGTGATTGACGCTCGCGAAGGTATTTCCGATCAGGATTTGTCGCTGCTTGGCTTCATTCTTAACAGCGGTCGTTCGTTGGTGATTGTGGTCAACAAATGGGATGGCCTGACTCAGGAAGTGAAGGAGAAGGTAAAAGAGACGCTCGATTACCGTCTGGGCTTCATTGACTTTGCTCGCGTGCACTTCATTTCAGCGTTGCACGGCAGTGGTGTTGGTAACCTGTTTGAATCCATTCTGGAGGCCTATGACAGTTCGACGCGCCGTGTGGGCACCTCCATGCTGACACGCATCATGACCATGGCTGTTGATGACCATCAGCCGCCGTTGGTACGCGGGCGTCGTGTTAAGCTTAAATATGCGCACGCAGGTGGTTACAACCCGCCGATTGTGGTGATTCATGGCAACCAGGTTAAAGATCTGCCGGACTCCTACAAGCGCTATTTGATGAACTATTTCCGCAAGTCGCTAAATGTAATGGGCACGCCTATCCGTATTCAGTTCAAGGAAGGGGAAAACCCGTACGCGAACAAGCGCAATACGCTTACGCCGACCCAGATGCGCAAGCGCAAGCGTCTTATTAAACACATCAAAAAGAGCAAATGATGCTTCGTTGAATCGTCATCTGTTGAAATAATAAAAGCCCGCATTGTGCGGGTTTTTTATTTTTAAAGTTTTGGTTTGCATTATTTCAAAGCCGAATTATATCGGCGTATACGAAATAAAAATATAACGT
>JALAGK010000345.1 GCA_022712475.1 Enterobacteriaceae bacterium | reverse complement strand
GTGATATGTTGATCACGCTTTGACGCGTCTCCACGGCGCTTCTCCCGCGCCGCTCATCGTCAGTCAGAGAACAACTTTCTGAATTTCGGGTTTTATTTGTACTCCTGCGCCCGAAGCATAAAAAATAAGAGGCAGAGAGATGAAAAAGTTGGCACCTGCTATGTCGCAAGACATGAAGCAGCAGGCAAATGCGGCGCAAGCATCGTCCGTCGATGTGCTGCTTATCGGTGGCGGCATCATGAGCGCTACGCTCGGCACATTTTTGCAGGCACTGGAGCCGGACTGGTCTATCGAAATGGTGGAGCGGCTCGATGGCATTGCAAAGGAGAGTTCCAACGGCTGGAACAACGCGGGGACGGGGCACTCAGCGCTGATGGAGCTTAACTACACGCCAGAACAGGCGGATGGCAGCATTGATATCAGCAAGGCCGTAAGCATCAACGAATCCTTTCAGATAACCCGTCAGTTCCTGGCATCCCAGGTGCGTAACGGTACCTTGCAAAATCCCGCATCATTTATTAACAGCGTGCCTGGCATGAGCTTTGTCTGGGGCGAAGAGAACGTGAATTTCCTGCGTAAGCGTTTTACGGCCCTTCAGGAAAGCACGCTGTTTCGCGGCATGGCGTATTCTGAAGACGCAGCTGAAATCGCGCGCTGGTCACCACTGGTGATGGAAGGGCGCGATCCGCAGCAGAAAATTGCCGCCACGCGCATTGGCATTGGCACCGACATGAACTTTGGTGAAATCACGCGTCAGCTGGTGGCCTCGCTTGCTAAAAACGCAAAATTTACCCTGAGCCTTAACAGCGACGTATACAGTCTTAAACGCTGTAGCGGCGGTTGGCAGGTGGTGATAAAAGATCTTAAAACCGGTGCCCGTCGTACGGTACAGGCAGGTTTTGTGTTTATCGGTGCCGGTGGTGCATCGCTGACGCTGTTGCAAAAATCCGGCATCCCGGAAGCCCGCGACTATGCCGGGTTCCCGGTTGGCGGCGAGTTCCTGGTGGCTGAGAACCCGGATGTGGTCAACCGCCACCTGGCGAAGGTGTACGGTAAGGCTGCGGTTGGCGCACCGCCGATGTCGGTACCGCATCTCGACACCCGCGTGCTGGACGGCAAACGGGTACTACTGTTTGGTCCGTTTGCGACCTTCTCCACTAAATTCCTGAAAAGCGGCTCCCTGTGGGACCTGTTTGGCACTATTAATTCCGCCAACCTGCTGCCAATGCTGCATGTTGGCAAAGATAACCTGAGTCTTGTTAAATACCTGGTAAGCCAGGTTCTGCAGAGTGATGAGGACCGTTTTGATGCGTTGCGCCAGTATTTCCCCGAGGCCAATCCAGCGGACTGGCGCTTGTGGAAAGCGGGGCAGCGCGTGCAGATAATCAAGCGTGACCCTAAAAAGGGCGGTGTATTGCGTCTGGGCACGGAGATTGTGCGTGACCAGGAAGGCAGCATTGCAGCTCTGCTGGGAGCCTCTCCCGGCGCGTCCACGGCAGCACCCATTATGTTGCGCCTGCTGGAAAGCGTATTCCCGCAGCAGGTCGCCAGCGCCGCCTGGCAGATGAAGCTGCGGGAAATCATTCCCTCATACGGCAGCACGCTTAACGGCAACGTTGAGGCAACGCAGGAGGTGCTAAGCGACACCAGCCATGTGCTGGGGCTGGACAATCCTCTGCCATCGTCACGCCCGGCACCGGCACCCGTACCCGACAACACGGTGGCGCCGGCACAACCTAACACGGTGGCCGATATCGCGCTGTAAACCTGACCGGGGCGCGGCCCCGGTTTTGTCCATCGATTTTTGCTATCGGCGTTCTGCCCGGCTTTCTTCTACACTAGCTGATACCTTCACCGAAGCGGCTTAGAGGAAATCGGCTATGACCCGACTGACAGCTAAAGACTTCCCCCAGGAACTGCTCGACTACTACGACTACTATGCCCACGGCAAAATCACTAAACGTGAATTTCTGAACAAGGCAGCAAAGTATGCGGTAGGCGGCGTTACCGCGCTGGCATTGTTCGATTC
This sequence comes from Enterobacteriaceae bacterium, assembly GCA_022712475.1. Classification (GTDB taxonomy): domain Bacteria; phylum Pseudomonadota; class Gammaproteobacteria; order Enterobacterales; family Enterobacteriaceae; genus Tenebrionibacter. Next base: position 1,011 of record JALAGK010000345.1, on the reverse strand, counting down.
GCTTAAACCCAACTACGCGCTGGCCGAGCAGGTGGCGTTTACCGACCCGGATATAGTCGCGCAGTACATTCATTATCCGTCACCCAACGGGCATGGAGAGGTACGTGCCTATCTGGTACGCCCGGCAAAGGCCACGGGCAAGGTAGCGGGTGTGGTGGTGGTACACGAGAACCGTGGATTAAATCCATATATTGAAGACGTGGCGCGCCGGGTCGCAAAGGCGGGCTACATAGCGCTGGCGCCAGACGGATTAAGCTCAGTAGGCGGTTATCCGGGCAACGACGACAAAGGTCGCGACTTGCAACAGCAGGTGGACCCCGCGAAACTGATGAACGACTTCTTTGCAGCCGTGGAGTTTCTGATGAAGCACGATGCCACCACAGGCAAGGTAGGCATCACCGGGTTTTGCTATGGCGGCGGTGTAGCCAATGCGGCAGCAGTGGCGTACCCGGAGCTTGCCTGTGCGGTGCCGTTTTATGGCCGCCAGCCGCCAGCGGCCGATGTGCCTCGCATCAACGCGCCGCTGCTACTGCATTACGCCGAGCGTGACGAGCGTATTAACGAAGGCTGGCCTGCGTATGAGGCTGCGCTAAAGGCCAGTAACAAGGTTTATCAGGGCTGGATCTATCCCGGGACTAATCACGGTTTTCACAACGACTCAACGCCACGTTACGACAAGGCGGCGGCAGAACTTGCCTGGGAGCGCACGCTGGCCTGGTTTAAACAGTATCTGGCCTGAGGTCGTATGTGGAATATTCGACTTGCGCAGCCGTTATGCGCAAGTTCTGCCATTAAAAAGGACGACAGTGTGGAAGACACTGTTGTCTGTCGGAAATGTAGCCTTTCCGACAGGCGCCATTAGCGTCAGTCAGGATGAAAGGCTGTGTTTATAAAGACACGATATTTTCTGTTAATGAAAATATTTAATCTTATTTAATATGGCTGTTAAGGTTATTTCTCTTTATTCAGGTGGTAAACAAAATATCTGTGTGTAGCGAGAGTGGTGTGTGC
>JALAGK010000344.1 GCA_022712475.1 Enterobacteriaceae bacterium | reverse complement strand
CTTCAACATCCTATGTATCAGGATATTGAAACCGTTGTCAGAATTAACCCGCTCAGTACGCCTTTTGGGTTGCAGGATCTCGAAGCGGCTATCAGAGCGGGCGTGGATGTGATTCGGTTACCCAAAACGGATTCACCCGATGATATTTATCAGCTTGAGCGCGAAATGGTACGTATCGAACAATGCTGCGGACGTCCGGTGGGCTCGACGCAATTAATGGCGGCGATTGAATCCGCGATGGGCGTGATTAATGCCGTAGCGATTGCAAAATCGTCAAAACGCCTGATGGGTATTGCGCTGGCTGCGTTTGATTACGTGATGGATATGCAAACGGAGCGTGGGGATGGCACAGAACTTTTCTATGCGCGATGCGCTGTGTTGCATGCGGCTCGTGGCGCCGGCATTGACGCGTTTGATGTTGTTTATGCCGATGTGAATGACGAGGCGGGCTTTTTGAAAGAAGTCGACCTGATACGGCGTATGGGTTTTAACGGAAAGTCACTGATCAATCCACGTCAGATCGAAATTCTTCATAACGCCTATGCACCCACTCAGGAAGAGGTGGATTACGCGCAACGGGTGATTGGAGCGGCCGAGGAAGGTGAACGCAATGGACTTGGGGTGATTTCCCTTAACGGCAAGATGATTGATGCACCCATTATCAATCATGCCCGGGTAGTCATTGAGCGTAAAAATGCCTCTGGCATTCGTCAGTAGCCCCTACCTATACAGCAACAGGATGTAACAATGAATAGCGTAACTGCAAGCCTGCATGAAATACCCGGCACTGAGCGTGAATATGTTGCGTTTAGCGGTGCAAACGTCTCCACGCCCTACCTTTCAGACTGCGAACAAAAATATCGTCGTAAACTTTTTGCGAGTGTGGATGATGTGCTGGCGCACTGCGATTTACATGACGGAATGACGGTTTCTTTTCATCATGCTTTTCGTGAAGGGGATAAAGTCATTAATTACGTCATGGATAAGCTTGCCCAGCGTGGCGTAAAGGGAATAACCCTCGCGTCCAGCTCCTTAATGACATGTAATACCCCACTTATTGAACATATCCGCAATGGCGTGATTACACGGATTTATACCTCTGGCATGCGCGGTGAATTAGCGGATGCCATTTCTCACGGCCTGATGGATGAGCCGGTTCAAATCCATTCTCATGGCGGGCGAGTCAATCTGATTGAGAAAGGTGAGATAGCCATTGATGTTGCCTTTTTAGCCGTATCCTGTTGCGACGAATACGGCAATGCCAGCGGCAGTGGCGGAAAATCCCTGTGTGGCTCGCTGGGTTATGCCATGGTGGATGCTAAATACGCCAAGAAAGTCGTGTTATTGACAGAGAGTCTTCAGCCCTTCCCGTATACCCCGGCCAGTATCATCCAGGACCAGGTGGACTACATCGTTCAGATAGAGAGCGTAGGGGATCCGGCCAAAATTAGCGTGGGAGCGGCTCGTGTTACCAGCAACCCACGCGAGCTCATGATTGCTCGCTCTGCTGCGGATGTCATCGAGCATTCAGGCTATTTTCGCAATGGTTTTTCACTGCAAACCGGCTCTGGTGCCGCCTCTACGGCATGCACCCGCTTTCTTGAGTCGCGCATGAGAAAACACAATATAGTGGCGCGTTTTGCCCTGGGCGGGATAACCGGCAGCATTGTGGATCTCCATGAAAAAGGGCTTATCGAAAAGATTCTGGATACACAAAGCTTTGATGGCGCCGCCGCCGCGTCACTGGCGAGAAACCCCAATCACGTTGAAATCTCCACCAGCGTCTACGCCAATCCAGCGGCAAAAGCAGCATGCTGCGATCGGGTTGATATTGTCATTCTCAGTGCGCTGGAAGTGGACACTGACTTCAATGTTAACGTGCTGACGGGCTCGGACGGCGTAATGCGCGGTGCATCAGGTGGACACTGTGATGTCGCTGCCGCAGCAAACCTCACCATTGTCGTCGCACCGTTGATTCGCAGCCGCATTCCTACCGTCGTCAGGCACGTTACGACGCGAGTCACCCCAGGAGAAAGTATTGATGTGCTGGTCACCGACTATGGCATTGCCGTTAATCCGGCTCGCCCGGAAATCAGCGCTCGCCTGAGTGCTGCCGGGTTACCGGTGCTCGATATTGAAACGCTTTATCACAAAGCGCTGCTCATATCAGGTGATCCTAAACCCATTGAGTTCACATCGCGGATTGTCGGCGTGGTGCGCTACCGCGACGGCAGCGTCATTGACGTGGTAAGGCAGGTAAAAGAATGATGAACACCACAACCGAAGCAACCGTGTCTCTGGATCAGGTATTGGCCTCCAGAGAACAAAGAGCGAGCCTGCAACAGGCCTGGTTATCTCAGTTTGAGCAAACCGTTATTTCCGTCACGCTGGTCTGGCCTGGTGACGTAAAAGATACCGCACTGTCCCGGCAGGTGATGGATGTGGCAAATGAGTCACTTGCGCAGCTTTTTCATATGCATCACTGGAGCGTCGAACAGCATCAAACGCGTTGCCCCATTACCGGGCCAGAAGCGTTCTGGTCCCTGTCTGCACCAGCCTGGATGGTGAAGCACGTCACAACCCATCTGGAGGACACGCATCCGCTGGGGCGTCTTTGGGATATTGATGTGTTTTGTCCCATGACGGGGCTACTGCAAAGAAAAGCGATAAAACAACCCATGCGCAGATGTTTTATCTGCGATGAGCCTGCACATGTTTGTTCCCGTATGCGCCGTCATTCACAGCCTGAACTCATGCACGTCATTGAGGAGCTAACCCGTGACTATTTTAGCGCCCAGAAGTAATCCCGGTACGAGTCAGTATCACATTGCTGAACTGGCGGCTGAGGCGATGTACAGGGAAATTACACTCACGCCTAAACCAGGGCTGGTGGACAGGGCGAATAACGGTGCGCATAAGGACATGAATATCACGCTTTTTATGGCCAGTATCGCAGCAATTACACCCTGGTTTTCTCTGTTCTTTGCCAAAGGGCAGCAAACTGCCGCGCTCGCCGGTCCACAAACCTTGCAGGCCATCCGGCCTGTTGGGCTGGCGTGTGAGCAAGCTATGTTCACCGCCACCAGAGGCGTTAATACCCATAAGGGCGGCATTTTCTCTCTTGGGCTGTTGTGTGCCGCTGCGGGACGGTTGACGGGAAGGGGCGATGCGCTCACGCAGCGCAATCTCTGTCTGGAAACCAGCCAGATGTGCAGCAATCTCGTTGAAGAGGAATTACAGGCCTCCCGTATACCCAAAACAAAGGGAGAGCGTATATACCAGACGTTAGGATTCTCGGGAGCAAGAGGTGAGGCGGCAAGCGGATTTATGACCGTCAGACGTTACGGGCTACCACTGCTGGAAAAGTCACTGCGGGCAGGTGTATCTGAACAGGATGCCTTATTAATGACGCTATTAGCGTTAATGGCAACGAATCCGGATACCAATATTATTTCCCGAGGCGGCGTTAATAGTTTGCGTTACGTACAACGCTACGCCCGGAGGATATTAACGATGAAAAATTTGTCCGGTGAAAAATTACATCAGGCACTGGTGAATATGGATAACGCATTCATTGCCAGGAATTTAAGCCCCGGCGGGAGTGCGGATCTACTGGCGGTGGGATGGTTATTATCTCACTTCCAGTCGGAATAATGGCATTCATTACGCAAGGATAACTTATGACTGCGCAACGCCTGGAACAACTGAGTCAGTTTTTTACCATTATTCTGGTGCCAGGGTTGAGGGACAGTGACGAGTATCACTGGCAAAGTTGTTGGGAACGTCGTTTCCCTTTCTGGAGGCGAATTACTCAGCGTAACTGGATTGAGCCAGATATTGAAAACTGGGTTTCGGCAATAAAAAGAGAACTGGTGACGTGTCAGTTACCCGCGATTCTCGTGGGGCACAGTTACGGCGCTCTGGCATCATGCCGACTCCTTCAGACACAACGTTGTAACGTCGCCGGTATTGTCATGGTTGCGCCGGCCGAACCGTCGTTGTTTGAACTTGAAGAGGCCATTCATCCTTCTGAACTGGATGCCCCCAGCATTATGTTTGCCAGTCATAACGATCCGTTGATGCCCTTT
>JALAGK010000343.1 GCA_022712475.1 Enterobacteriaceae bacterium | reverse complement strand
GTGCTGCTTTTGCCTCTTTTATTTCTCTCGCGCACGCTGTCTCCCCGAGCCGTTATTGATGGTAGCGAGATATTTCTCACCTGGATGCCGCTGAGCGTCATCATGGCCATACTGCTTATTTTTGGCAGACTGGCTGTATTGCCGCTCGTGGCTATTCTGGCGCTTTACTTTACGGCCATGTTTCAGCTACCGCCCTTGCAGCTGATTGCCTTTACCCTCTGCTTGCTTGTGCCCACACTTGCGGCATGCGCGTTGCTGCGCACGTTACTGGGCCCGCGCTGGCGCTTTGGTTTACCCGGCAAAGGTCTGGGTGCGCGCCTGCTCTGGCTGGGATTTATCACCCCTTGCGCCATCAAATTTTGCATGTATTTTGCCGGCCAGTTGATGGTGTTCCCGCCTCAGTTGGTGCATTACTTCGGCCATAGCACCACGCTCTATATCATTGTCGATACGTTGGGGCTGACTGCGGCGGGGTTGATTTTCACCTTTCTCTTTTATTACCCGCTGCGCATCATTCTCAGTCCGGCGTTTGCCCGTGCTTTTGTGCGCCGTGCGCTGGCACCGTGCTTTACACCTGGCAAGCGTGCCTGGTCAGTAAGTTGGCTGGTAATGCTGGTTGCGTTGCTGATTACGCTATGTTGGCCCACGCGCACGATTCTTATTTCTGGTTATCTGGTACCGCTGATATTTATTGTGTTTACCCTCGGTATTCGCCTTTTCAGCGTGCAGACTATTCATATCCTGTGGGCATTTTCGACCTGGCTGTTACTGACTTTTAGCGAAAACTTTCTCTACGGTGTACGTACTGGCACCGCGCTGTCGTTTATTCTGGCGGTGTTTCTCTCTTTTACGGTTTGCTTGTTGTATATGGCTATCATGTACCGTAAGAGTGTGTGGGCACGGCGTATTTTTTATACTCAGGCGATGACCGATCCGCTCACGCTGTTACCCAATTTGCGCGCGCTGGAACGCCATGTTGCGGTGTATCCGCAGGGCACGTTGTGTTGCCTGCGTATGAACAATCTTGAATTTCTGAGCCAGCACTACGGTATTACTATGCGTATTCACTGCAAGCGGCGGGTAACCCAGACGTTGCGCCCCTGGTTGCACGACGGCGAGCGTGTCTTCCAGTTACCGGGCAGCGAGTTGCTGATTTTCCTGCGTGGGCCGGAGCCACAGGCACGGTTAAGCTATATGGTGGATTTGCTAAATTGCCACAGGATTGACTGGCATGGTGACCAACTGGACATTGAATTTGGTGCCGCCTGGGGCAGCACTCATTCCCTGACAAGTGATGAAATACAGCGCATGTTAGGCCAGCTTAGCTGGCTTGCAGATAAGGCCTGCAATACTAACCAGGTGTTGGGTTTAAGCGATCGCGCTGAAGCCGTCTCGGATGTTACGTCCGAGCGCGTGCAGCTACTTCGTCAGGTGAAATTGGCCATTGAGAGCGGCAATGTGCAGCTATATGCACAACCTATTCGTAACGAAGAAGGGAAGGGCTACAGTGAAATTCTTTGTCGCATGTTTGATGAAAAAGGCACCATGATCATGCCGGATAAATTCATCGGCATTGTGGCAGAATTTAATCTTAGCGCGCGCTTTGATATGCAGATTCTGACCAAACTTGTCAGCTGGTTGCGCGACCATCCGCAAGAGGGCGGTGAAACGCGTTTTTCCGTCAACCTGATGCCGCTTACGCTTATGCAAAAAGAGATTGGGCAGGATATTGTCATGCTGTTTGAAAGCTATGGCATATTACCGCAGACGGTCATCATTGAAGTGACGGAAGCGCAGGCGTTTTCAGACTCACAAACCAGCTTGCAGAATATTTCCCTGCTGCGTAGCCACGGTTTTCGCATCGCTATTGATGACTTTGGAACGGGCTATGCTAACTATGAGCGGCTGCGGGATCTCCATGCTGACATCATCAAGATTGACGGTTGCTTCATTGCGGATATCACCAACAACAGCCTTGATGCGCAGATTGTGAAATCTATCTGCGATCTGGCCCATGCTCGTTCGTGGACGGTAGTGGCTGAGTATGTTGAAACACAAGAGCAGCGTGAGCTGCTGTTAGGGTTTGGCGTTGACTATTTGCAGGGCTGGCTTATTGGCAAGCCTGAGCCGCTGGCGGCATAAAAAAACGGGGCATGAGCCCCGTTTTTTATTGTTGGCGGCTACAGCACCAGGGCTGCAATAGAGGCAGACAACACGCTCACAAGCGTTGAGCCATATACCAGCTTCAGACCAAAGCGGGAGACCACATTGCCCTGTTCTTCGTTCAGACCTTTAATCGCTCCGGCGATGATGCCGATAGAAGAGAAGTTTGCAAACGACACCAGGAATACAGACAGAATGCCTTCTGCGCGCGGTGACAATGAACCGGCCAGTTTTTGCAAATCCATCATGGCAACGAACTCATTGGCAACAAGCTTGGTGGCCATAATGCTGCCAGCCTGAAGGGCCTCTGCAGCAGGTATGCCCATCACCCAGGCAATAGGCCAGAAAATATAGCCAAGGATGCTCTGGAACGAAATACCCAGCACAGCGGCAAACAGGGCGTTCAGTGCTGCGATAAGCGCGATAAAGCCAATCAGCATCGCAGCAACGATAATCGCAACTTTAAAACCCGCCAGAATATATTCGCCCAGCATTTCAAAGAAGCTTTGCCCTTCGTGCAGATTCGCCATTTGCAGGTTTTCTTCGCTGGCGTCCACCTTATAGGGGTTAATCAGCGACAGTACGATAAAGGTACTGAACATATTCAACACCAGTGCGGCGACTACATATTTCGGGTCGAGCATGGTCATGTAGGCCCCGACGATGGACATCGACACGGTAGACATGGCTGTTGCCGACATGGTGTACATGCGGTTACGCGACATTTTACCGAGGATATCTTTATAGGCGATAAAGTTTTCAGACTGGCCCAGAATCAGCGAGCTGACAGCGTTGAACGACTCGAGCTTGCCCATGCCGTTAACTTTGGACAATACGGTGCCGACAAAGCGAATCACAATGGGCAGTATACGGATGTGCTGAAGAATACCGATGAGTGCCGAAATAAAGATAATCGGGCACAGTACCTTCAGGAAGAAAAACGCCAGTCCCTCGTCGTTCATTTTGCCGAATACAAAGTTCGTCCCTTCATTCGCAAAGCCCAGTAGCTTATCGAACATGCCGGAGAACCCCTGAACGAAGCCCAGACCCACTTGTGAATGCAAGAAAAACCAGGCCAGGATCACTTCAATAACCAACAGCTGTATAACGTAGCGAATGCGAATGCTTTTACGGTCATGACTGACCAGTAAAGCCAAAAGCGCAACAACGGCAAGCGCTAAAACGAAGTGCAGAACGCGGGACATGATGGCTCCAGAGTAGAGTCAGTAGTAATTTTCTTGCACATTCTATGTAACAAAAGGCAAGAAAACGAGAGGAACTGCACAGTATTAGCAAGTTGTGTCATGGTTTGTCAGAATGGTGAGCGGTGATGCTTTTTTGTGATGTCAGGTAAAGAAGTGAAAACTTTATAAGAACTGCTAGAATTAGTGCTATTTACTGGAGTTATGCTCCGGCGTCTTAATAAATTATCGCCTTCCCATTCAGCTGTATCGTTCGCGGCTATCAGAGTAATCAGGAATCCCCTTTACAGATGAACTTGATAATCATTCGCACTTTGATAGCATGAAACATAGCAAAGGCTATATTTGAGGCAAAAATGACTAACAGTCGCGTTGAGAGCGGTAGCGGGCGTGCGGCACGCAGACTCAGACTGGCGTTGATGGGCCCGGCGTTTATTGCCGCTATTGGCTATATTGACCCAGGCAACTTTGCTACCAATATCCAGGCCGGTGCCTCGTTTGGCTATCAGTTATTGTGGGTGGTAGTCTGGGCCAACCTGATGGCGATGATGATTCAGATCCTTTCCGCCAAGCTTGGGATAGCCACAGGCAAAAACCTGGCCGAACACATCCGCGACCACTTTCCGCGTCCGCTGGTCTGGTTCTGGTGGGTGCAGGCAGAGATTATCGCTATGGCAACCGATCTTGCTGAGTTTATCGGCGCCGCCATTGGCTTTAAACTTCTGCTGGGCGTTTCATTACTCCAGGGCGCTGTGCTGACCGGGATTGCAACATTCCTGATTTTGATGCTGCAACGCCGTGGGCAAAAGCCGCTGGAAAAAGTTATCGGTGGCCTGCTGTTGTTTGTCGCAGCGGCCTATATTGTCGAACTGATTTTTTCTCAGCCACAGATTGCCGAGCTGAGTAAAGGCATGCTGATCCCGTCACTGCCAACGCGTGAAGCGGTATTTCTCGCCGCGGGCGTGCTGGGCGCAACCATTATGCCGCATGTCATTTATCTGCATTCTTCGCTCACGCAAAACCTGCACGACGGAAATGCGAAAGAACGCTTCTCTGCCACCAAATGGGATGTGTCTATTGCGATGGCGATTGCCGGTTTTGTTAATCTGGCGATGATGGCGACCGCCGCCGCAGCGTTTCACTTCAGCGGCCATACAGGTGTGGCCGATCTTGATGAAGCCTACGTTACCCTTAAACCGCTCCTGGGCGACGGTGCGGCAACCATATTTGGCCTGAGCCTTGTTGCCGCAGGGTTATCGTCTACTGTAGTCGGCACGCTGGCAGGGCAGGTGGTGATGCAGGGTTTTGTCCGCTTTCATATTCCGCTGTGGGTGCGCCGCATTGTCACCATGCTGCCGTCGTTTGTGGTTATCCTGATGGGGCTTGATCCCACGCGTATTCTGGTTATGAGCCAGGTATTACTCAGTTTCGGGATTGCGCTGGCGCTGGTGCCGCTGCTGTGCTTTACCAGCAACCGTGCGCTGATGGGAGAACTGGTCAATGGCAAAATAGTCAACGCGCTGGGTTGGATTATTGCAGCGTTGGTGGTGGCGCTGAACGGCTGGTTGTTGATTGGTGTGATAGTGTGATTCAGCCCCGTGGCAGGGGCTGAACATTTTAATGGTGATGTTTGTGCCAGCCGCCGTGGCGTGGTCCACGATCGTGGCGCCCGTCAATATAGCCGCGTTCGTAAGCACGGCGTTGGTCCCAGCCACGGTGACGGCCATAATCGCGGTGCCAACCTCCACGTTGCCATTTCCAGTTTTTATGCCAGTAATCGCGGTCACGCCAGCGGTCACCGTCCCAGTAATGCCCAATGTGGTCTCGATCGCCAATCTGTAGTTTGACAGACGGCAGCAGAGTGATTTCGTCTGCGCTGGCGCTCAGTGGCAGCGCTGCCAGCAGCACCGCGCTTAAAATCAGTGACCTGAACATCATGCTCTTCTCCTGTACGACCGACTGTAAACGGTCTGTTAATCCAATCGTACCGGGAAGTAAGCAGATGTTTCTTCGCCACCACTCCGAAAGGCCGTCAAAATGCATGTTTTGCGAAAATTCTTAGCTCCGTAAAAGGGTATCAATCTCAGCCCGTTCGGTCAGGCTGAACTCTCGCTGTTTGAGCATGCCGACAGCATCATCAATCTGCTGCGTTTTACTGGCACCAATTAGCACCGAGGTCACCTGATTGTCGCGTAGCACCCAGGCGAGCGCCATCTGCGCAAGTGACTGGCCGCGGCGCTGTGCTATCTCATAAAGTCTGCTTATCTGCTCACGCTTTTGTACCGTCAGGCTGTCCAGGGTCAGAAATTTGCTGGCGCTTGCTACCCTGGAGTACTGTGGGATGCCGTGCAGGTAACGGTTCGTCAACAGACCCCCTGCCAGCGGTGAAAACGCGATGCTGCCTACGTTACAGTCTGCTAACGTCGCCAGCAATGGTGTTTCTTCTGGTTCACGTTCAAAGAGTGAATATTTAAACTGATGGATAACACAGGGCGTACCCAGCCGCTTGAGAATAGCGAAGGCTTCGCGCGCCAGCGCCGCCGGATAGCGTGAAAGTCCTACGTACAGCGCTTTCCCCTGACGCACCAGATGATCAAGTGCCTGCATTGTTTCATCCAGAGGTGTATCAGGATCGGGACGATGGTGGTAAAAAATATCTACATACTCCAGGCCCATACGTTTCAGGCTGTTGTCCAGACTTGCCACCAAATATTTACGCGATCCCCAGTCGCCGTAGGGGCCATCCCACATGGTATAACCCGCTTTAGTGGAAACGATTAACTCATCGCGCAGCCCTCTAAAATCTCCTCGTAACTGTCTGCCAAAAAGATATTCTGCACTGCCCGGCGGTGGGCCGTAATTATTTGCCAGATCGAAATGGGTAATCCCCCGATCGAATGCGTGGCACAGCAGCGTGTGATCGGTGTCGGCGCAGGTGGATTCGCCAAAGTTATGCCACAGACCAAGTGAAATGGCCGGTAATTTCAGGCCGCTGTGACCACAGCGCCGGTATTCCATCATGTCATAACGGGTAGGACTGGCCTGCCATGTCATAAGCGTTCCTGTGAAAAGTACCTGAAGATGAAGCGTAATGTATACGTTTACATCATGCTGTACTGCAACCAGATAGCCCGTTTTTGCTGTAAACAAGTGTTGACAGTGTCGGCCTGTGGATCTTCCTGAGTGTGTTACGCAATGGTTAATACTCAGTTCGATAACCTTTAAGAGGAAGCAGGCTATGAAAACGCATTACAGTGTTTCCGATTATCTGCTGGATCGTCTGGCACAGTGCGGCATTGAACACCTGTTTGGCGTTCCAGGCGATTACAATCTCCAGTTTCTGGATCATGTCATTGATAACCCTCATCTGCGTTGGGTCGGTTGTGCCAATGAGTTGAACGCGGCCTATGCTGCTGACGGCTACGCTCGCTGTCGTGGTGCGGGCGCGCTGCTGACCACCTATGGTGTGGGAGAGCTGAGCGCGCTCAACGGCATTGCGGGTAGCTACGCGGAGTACTTGCCAGTTATTCATATTGTGGGTGCGCCGCGCCTTGAGGTTCAGCATGCGCGCGCGCTGGTACATCATTCGCTCGGTGATGGCGAATTTGACCATTTTATGCGCATTGGGGCGGAAATCTCCGTGGCGCATGCTTCTCTTACTGCACAAAATGCCTGTGGGGAAATCGACCGCGTCTTATGTGAAGCTCTAAGCCAGCGTCGTCCTGGCTATCTGGTATTGCCGAGCGATGTTGCATTGATGCCAGCGTCTGCGCCTGAAAACACGCTGATGCTGGAACCCGATTTTGCCTCACCGCAACGTCTTGAGGCATTCCGCCATGCTGCGCAAGCGCTACTTGGTCAAAGCGGATGTGTGACGCTACTGGCCGATTTTTTGGCACTGCGCTTTGGCTTACAGCCTCTTTTACGCCAGTGGATGCGCGAGGCGCCACTGGCGCACGCCACAATGATGATGGGCAAAGGGCTTTTCAACGAACAGGGAGAAGGCTTTGTGGGCACCTATTGTGCCAGAGCCAGCGCACCAGAGCTCAGGCACACGGTGGAGGATGCCGATGTGACTCTTTGTGTGGGCGTGCGTTTTACCGATGCGTTAACGGCAGGTTTTACCCATCAGCTGGACATGAAAAAGGTGATTGACGTTCAGCCTGCAGCTGTTCGTGTGGGAGAGCACTGGTTTAGCGGTATACCAATGGCGCAGGCGGTGGAGGTGTTGTACCAACTGTGCCGCGGGCGTGCGCAGGTACAGGGGCTGAATGCGCTACAACCGCCGCCTCTGCCTGCCTGCGATAGCGACATGCTCGAACAGCGGACATTGTGGCAGACCGTGCAGGATTTCTTGCGTCCGCGTGACATTCTGGTGGTGGACCAGGGAACCGCATCCTTTGGGGCCGTTGCGTTACGGCTACCCGAAGAAAGTAGTTTTATTGTGCAGCCGCTGTGGGGCTCAATTGGTTTTTCGTTACCGGCGGCGTATGGCGCGCAAACTGCCTGCCCTGACAGGCGAGTGGTACTGATTGTGGGAGACGGTGCTGCCCAGCTGACTATTCAGGAGCTGGGGTCGATGATCCGCGACGGGCTAAGGCCCATCGTGTTGTTGCTTAACAATGACGGCTATACCGTTGAGCGGGCTATTCATGGGCCGCAGCAACGCTATAACGATATTGCACGGTGGAACTGGACAGAGGTTGCCGGTGCGCTCAGTGTAGAGGGTAAGGCACAGAGTTGGCGTGTGAGTGAAACAGCACAGTTCAAAGCGGCGCTGGAGAAGGCCGCAACCTGCCAGAGTTTGTCGCTCATTGAGGTTATGATGCCTAAACACGATATCCCTGACATGCTGGCTGTACTGACGCGCACACTGGCAGAACAACTGGCACCTGAAAGCTAATCGGGGTGACGCCCGCTGGAGAGGCTGAAACGTTTAACCTTTTCTGTGACGGGCGTCAATTTTCACGGGTCATGTGTGAGATGGTCGTTGTTGTTGAAGCACCATAATTTTAGAGTGTTAACAATTTGACCTTGTGGAGCCAGGAACGAATGACCCAATATGCATTGGTAGGTGATGTCGGCGGCACAAACGCACGTCTGGCGTTGTGTAATCTTGATAACGGCGATATTTCTCATGCCAAAACCTATTCCGGCCTGGATTACCCTTCGCTGGAGGCGGTGATACAGGAGTACCTCAAGGCGCAGGAGGCGAAAATCAGCGCGGGCTGTATTGCTATCGCTTGTCCGATAACCGGCGACTGGGTGGCGATGACCAACCATACCTGGGCTTTCTCGATTGCCGAAATGAAAAAAAATCTCGGCTTCACCCATCTTGAAATCATCAATGATTTTACCGCCGTCTCTATGGCAATTCCGATGCTCAAAGCTGAACACTTGATTCAGTTTGGTGGTGGTAAGCCGATAGACGGCAAGCCAGTTGCAGTATACGGCGCAGGTACTGGGCTTGGGGTGGCGCATCTGGTGCACGTGGACAAACGTTGGGTAAGCTTACCTGGCGAAGGTGGTCACGCTGATTTTGCGCCTAACAGTGAAGAAGAAGATGTCATTCTTGAACAGTTACGTACCGAGTTTGGTCATGTTTCTGCTGAGCGTGTTCTGTCAGGCCCAGGTCTGGTTAACCTATACCGCGCGATAGTGAAGGCTGATAGCCGCCAGCCTGAAAACCTGCAACCTAAGGATGTAACCGAGCGCGCACTTGCGGACAGCTGTACTGACTGTCGCCGGGCGCTGTCGCTGTTTTGTGTGATCATGGGGCGCTTTGGCGGCAATCTCGCGCTGACGCTCAGCACCGCAGGCGGTGTTTATATTGCAGGGGGTATTGTGCCGCGCTTCCTGGATTTCTTTAAAGCCTCCGGTTTACGCGGTGGCTTTGAAGATAAAGGACGTCTGAAGGATTTTGTGCAGGATATTCCAGTTTACTTGATAACTCATGAGCAACCGGGGTTACTGGGATCCGGTGCACATCTGCGCCAGGCGATGGGGCAGGTTATCTGATGGAGGGGAGTTGCTGACAGACAATAAACGCTGCACATAAGACTGCGGCGTTTGTAGTCATGACTTAACCGACAATCAGCTTAAGGTATATCGTGCGGGTGAACGAGGATTCACAAGCAGGGGCATGGCATGTCTTACTTGCAAAGCGTTAAAAGCGGCTGTCTCAGGACAGCCGCTTTTTCATTTACGGCCACTCAATTTCTGTTTTTGTAGCAACACAGGCTGGTGAGCTGCGGTCCGTGTTGTTAGCGTGTGCCGCCAAGTTGCTCAAGACCGGTGTCTGTCAGGGTGTCAACACCTGCGCGACCGGTGAAATCTGTTTCAAAGTCATCGGCGGCAAAATCTGGCGGTGAACGCCCTTCCACAAACGCTGGCCACTGACGTTGCAAATAAGCGGCGTTTTTCTCACACCAGGGGGCTGCGGCAATGTACATCACGTTGCTGTCAAACTGGCCGTTGTGCTCATTTTCTACGGCGTGAATCACATCACAATGCCAGAATACGGTATCGCCAGCTTCCATGTCAGGAATAGAGGAAATCCCTTGTAATAAAAGGGGATGCCACTGTTTGTTAACAGATAGCGCGCGCCCGGGTTTGGCATCACACAACGAATCTTCCGGCACGTCATCCTGCAAAGCGCGCAGCAGGATCCAGGCCATCGCGTTCGCAACCGGCAGCAGTTGTAGCGTGCCTGCGCCTTTACGTTGCGGCGTAAGTGCGGTCCAGCCCTGGAAAGTGCGAAACATAGAACACACCGCCGGAGACGGAAACTCACGGACCTCGGTACGACCTTCTGCGTCGAACGGGCTGTAGCGCTGCCAGTCGCCGCTAAAAACGTGACGATAAACGTGACGAAAGTTCTCATCCAGCCAGCGCTCGATGGAACCGCCGTCTACGTGTGGTGACAGACCAAGCGAGCCTGAACGCGGCGGGCGGCGGCGGGTGCGATCGGCGTAGGTCACCACGCGATTAGGATCAAAATGTTGGCGCCCGTGGCTTTCGGTTTGCCACAACCCGTTGAGGAAAACCTGTACGGCTTTCATACGTTCAGCCTGGCGCGCCTCAACTTGTGGTTTGGACCAGTAAATTCCATAAATCTGCGGTTTACTGTCGGCAAGTGTACCGAAATAATTATCCACAGCCGCATTTTTCAGCTTTTAAACAAAGTGATTTTTTTCAAGATAATCGCCAATTTGCTGGTTCCAGTCACAGGCTTTTTCCTGAGGGAACACACCGTGGATCACCACACAGCCGCGCTGGCGGATAAGCGCTTTCTGTTGCTCAGTAACACGGTTATGCACAATGTCATCGGCCTGAAGTTGTGGCACCGGGTGTTCCCCCCGCGCCTGTGCCGCATGCAATTCGTTTATCTGGCGCGTTATGTCTGTCTCCAGTTCGGCAAAGACCTGGGCGTAGCCTGGTAGTGCCTGGCGTAGCTGACGTTTGATATCACGAATGGCTTGCGGCAGGTCTTCAATATGCAGATTCATAGGGTAGTCTCCATGCTATCGGAATATGTTTTTTATTTGTTGCGTAATGGTGAATATAAAGTCGAGTGCGCAAATAAAAAAGAGATATGCTTCAAATGAAACATCCTCTTTTAGTGAGTGAAAATATTTTTTGTTTTCCCCCTCGACAGATGAAAATTATCCAGGTTATGTTTTGAACAGACCGCCAGATGTGGTCACGTCGCTCGGACGGTCCGGGCGCTTACGTTACTTTGAGGAATTTATGGCTGACTTCAGTCCCAAACGCCGTTTTTCGCGTATCGACAGACTCCCTCCGTACGTTTTCAACATTACCGCTGAGCTGAAGATGGCTGCGCGTCGGCGCGGTGAAGATATTATCGATTTCAGCATGGGTAACCCCGACGGCGCTACACCGGCGCATATCGTCGAAAAGCTTTGTACCGTTGCCCAGCGCCCGGACACCCATGGTTATTCCACATCGCGTGGTATTCCACGTCTGCGTCGTGCTATCTCGCGCTGGTATCAGGAGCGCTACCAGGTAGATATCGACCCGGAAACTGAAGCGATTGTGACCATAGGCTCAAAAGAAGGGCTGGCTCATCTGATGCTGGCAACGCTGGATCACGGTGATACCGTGCTGGTGCCAAACCCGAGCTACCCGATTCACATTTATGGTGCCGTGATTGCGGGTGCCCAGGTACGCTCGGTTCCGCTGGTGGAAGGGGTGGATTTCTTTAATGAGCTGGAGCGCGCTATTCGTGAAAGCTATCCCAAACCGAAGATGATGATCCTCGGTTTTCCATCAAATCCGACCGCACAGTGTGTTGAGCTGGAGTTTTTTGAACGAGTCGTCGCGCTGGCGAAGCAGTATGACGTGCTGGTCGTTCATGACCTGGCCTATGCCGACATCGTCTACGACGGGTGGAAAGCGCCATCGATCATGCAGGTACCCGGCGCGCGCGATGTCGCGGTGGAGTTTTTCACACTGTCAAAAAGCTACAATATGGCAGGCTGGCGCATCGGGTTTATGGTGGGCAATCAGGAACTGGTAGCAGCACTGGCGCGCATCAAAAGTTATCACGACTATGGCACGTTCACACCACTACAGGTGGCCGCTATTGCTGCGCTGGAAGGCGAGCAGCAGTGTGTGCGTGATATTGCCGAGCAGTACAAGCGCCGTCGCGATGTGCTGGTGAAAGGGTTGCATGAAGCAGGCTGGATGGTGGAATGTCCGAAGGCGTCGATGTATGTATGGGCGAAGATTCCGGAGCCTTATGCTGCGATGGGGTCGCTGGAGTTTGCCAAGAAGCTTTTACAGGACGCGAAGGTGTGTGTATCGCCGGGGATTGGCTTTGGTGATTATGGCGATACCCATGTGCGTTTTGCGCTGATTGAAAACAGCGATCGTATTCGCCAGGCCGTGCGAGGTATTAAGACGATGTTCCGCCACGATGGGCTGCTGGCGGTAAATGGTAAAGCGGGTGTGGAAACGGAGTAAAACGCACACAGGAGCCGTCAGGCTCCTGTTGTCGTTTCGCTTTTTGCAAAAGCAGGCTTATTCAAGCATCAGAAAGAATGTACCGACCCACAGAAACAGAATCACTGAAATGCCCATAAGAAAATATTTCACGTCTTTTGCTCCGCGCACTGCTGTACGCTCAAAATCGAAACAGGATAAGACCCAGTTTGCTGGACTGAAATGCTTTTGAGAGAAGCATAACATCGATTTGCTCGCGCTGATGGCGAGCTCCGTGTACCAGGCGGCGCTAATGTAGCGCCAAATTTGGGGGGATACAAGCGGCGCCATGGTGTGGCGCAGGCTTTTTTTACGTTACCGTGTAAGTCTTTGTAGTCTTTAAAAAACAGGCTGTTAATTCATAGAGCTAACCGTAACAATCTCACTCTTGTTTCAGTAACATCTCAACACTACATGGCTGACCTGCGGCAATAATATGTCTGCCTTGCACCAGCGTATGTCCATATCCTCGGAATTAATCGACATTCTTGTGCTTTTCCCATACAACACAAATAAAGGTCGGCGGTTTGGCCACTGTGCCTGTAAAACGTTTTATTTAATTTCTACTACCTTGCAAGCCGTTTATTTTCAAACAGGCTTCAATACTGTGATGGGAAGCGGAAAACTTGTCTGGAGATGCCCAACGTCTTTTCCAGAAGTGATAATAAGCACCACCTGACCGACAGTTTTCATTCGATTGTTTTTTGCCACCCCTGTGG
>JALAGK010000342.1 GCA_022712475.1 Enterobacteriaceae bacterium | reverse complement strand
GCCTGAGGCACAGCGGCAAAAAAATCATCTGTATCGATCCTATGCGCTCAGAAACCGTGGCGTTTCTTGGTGATGATGCGCAGTGGCTGGCGCCGCATATGGGCACCGATGTGGCGCTGATGCTCGGCATCGCCCATACGCTGTGGAAAAACGGCTGGCATGATGTGGAATTTCTCACGCGCTGCACCGAGGGGTTCCCGGTTTTTGCGCGCTACTTATCCGGCGAGGCAGACGGCGTTGCCAAAGACGCCGCCTGGGCGGCAGCGATTTGCGGCATTGATGCGACTAAAATCCGCGAACTGGCTGCGTTATTTCATGAAAATCGCACTATGCTGATGGCCGGCTGGGGTATGCAGCGCCAGCAGTATGGTGAGCAGAAGCACTGGATGATAGTCACACTCGCCGCCATGATTGGGCAGATTGGTCTGCCTGGCGGTGGATTTGGGCTTTCTTATCACTTCGCCAATGGGGGCAATCCCACGCGCCGTGCGGCGGTGCTGGCCTCGATGCAGGCGCAGGTGGCAGGCGGGGCTGACGCGGTGGAGAAAATCCCGGTGGCGCGCATTGTTGAGGCGCTTGAAAACCCCGGCGCGGATTACCAGCACAACGGTGAAACGCGGCGTTTCCCGGATATCCGCATGATCTGGTGGGCCGGCGGCGGCAACTTTACCCATCACCAGGACACCAACCGTCTGATAGCCGCCTGGCAAAAGCCGGAGCTGGTGGTGATTTCAGAATGCTACTGGACTGCCGCTGCGAAACACGCGGATATTGTGCTGCCGATAACCACCTCATTTGAGCGCAATGATCTCACCATGACAGGCGATTACAGCAACCAGCACCTGGTGCCGATGAAACAAGTCGTGGCCCCGCGTGACGAAGCCCGCCACGACTTTGACGTATTCGCTGACCTCAGTGAGCGCCTTGAGCCCGGTGGCCGTGCACGTTTTAGCGAAGGTAAAAGCGAACTGCAGTGGCTGGAAACCTTTTACGATATTGCCCGCAAACGCGGTGAGCAGCAGCAGGTCACGCTACCGGACTTTGCGCAGTTCTGGCGCAATAACCAGATTATCGAAATGCCGGAAAGCGAAATGGGGGCGAAGTTCGTGCGTTTTGCTGACTTTCGACGCGATCCGCAGGTATTTCCTTTGAACACACCGAGCGGAAAAATAGAGATTTACTCGGCGCGTATTGCCAGCTATGGCTATGCCGATTGCCCGGGGCATCCGACCTGGCTTGCGCCAGACGAGTGGCGCGGCAGCGCGCAGGCCGGACAGCTTGAGTTGCTCTCATCGCACCCGGCGCACCGGCTGCACAGCCAGCTTAACTATTCGCACCTGCGTGAGTGGTATGCCGTAGCCGGGCGTGAGCCGGTGCTTTTGCATCCTGATGATGCCAGGGCACGAGGGGTTGGCAACGGTGACGTGGTGCGGGTGTGGAACGCGCGTGGGCAGGTGCTGGCCGGGGCGCTGGTCACGAAAGATATCCGGCCTGGCGTGGTGTGTATTCATGAAGGCGGCTGGCCCGATCTGGCGCCAGAGGCGGGCGGTATCTGTAAACACGGCGCGGTTAATGTGTTGACCCGCGATATTCCGACTTCCCGGCTGGCTAACGGCTGTGCGGCCAACTCCGCGCTGGTGTGGCTTGAGAAATACACCGGCCCGACGCTTGAGGTTACGGCGTTTGACCCGCCTGCCAGTGCATAATCCAGGTGGCGTGCTGGGTATCTGATTGCCAGGCGCTTTCGGTAACGGTAAAACCCATCGCCCGGTAAAACGCAACGGCGCGGACATTGTGCTGGTAGACCTCAAGATTGAGCACGGGGTAATTCTGTTGCACGGTTTGCATAAGCGCGCGACCCGTGCCCTGGCCCAGCGCATGGGGGCACACAAATAGCGCGCCGACGAACTGCTGTTCCAGCACGCTGATAAAACCCTGAATGCCGCCTTTATCACTCAGCCAGGTGCGGGCGTTGGGTAAATAAACGTCGCGTACGCAGGGCAGGCTTTCCTGCCAGTAAGCAGCGGGAATAAACGGATGTGCCGCCGTGGTGCTCTCAAGCCAGAGCGCGAGCAGGGCAGGCATATCGCGGGCGTCGGCTTCTCTTATCACGCGCGGTGGTCCGGGTGGCAAAAGCAGTCGGTGACGTGATCGTTTACCAGTCCGCAGGCCTGCATAAAGGCGTAGCAAATGGTAGAACCCACGAATTTGAAGCCCCGCTTTTTCAGCGCCTTTGAGAGCGCGTCAGAGGTGGGGGTGAAGGCGGGAACCTCGCTTAAGGTGCGGAAATAGTTGATCTGTGGCGTATGCTCGACAAAGGACCAGATAAAGTGGGCGAAGTCCTCACCCTGGGCTTCCATTGCCATATACGCGCGGGCGTTATTGATAATGGCCTCGATTTTCCCGCGGTGGCGAATGATGCCTGCGTCCAGCACCAGCTTCTCCACATCTTCTTGCTGCATTCGCGCAATACGCTCCGGGTCAAAATGATGAAAACAGTGATGATAGTGCGCGCGCTTTTTTAATACGGTTATCCACGACAGCCCCGCCTGCTGGCCCTCCAGGCAAATCATCTCAAAGAGCTTTTTGCCGTCAGTTTGTGGGCGGCCCCACTCGTTATCGTGATACTCCAGGTACAGCGGGTCTTGCGTCACCCATCCACAGCGTTGCATCGTTTCTCCTTTGCGTTTCTGTAACGTACTAGTCTGGCGTCATTTTGACCTCACTATAACGGTTTTCACCTTTGCTGCTTTGTGGATTATCACGTCTGAAGAAGATTATTTCTGTTTGTGAGTGCTCACTCTATTTTTTTAGCTGGTTTGGGATGGCGTTTGATTGAAAGGACAAGATGCTATGCTGGCAGAGGCAGAGGCAGATGAATAGGAAAACTCAAATGAATAAGGCATGTAAATCGCGTAAAGTTAGACATGAATTTCAAAAAGCGTATGAAGATGAAAATGTATAAGTAAAAGATTTAT
>JALAGK010000341.1 GCA_022712475.1 Enterobacteriaceae bacterium | reverse complement strand
GTCCAGGGAAATGGCTCTTGGGAGAGAGCCGTGCGCTAAAAGTTGGCATTAATGCAGGCTAAATCGCCTTGCCTTATAAGAATAGTTGACCGTGGCAGGTTTTCCAGTTTGTTGCGTGCGCAGCAGACAAAAATCCTGTTAGCAGTTGTTTTTTATAAAGAAACCGCCGTTCTCGATGTAGAGAAACGGCGGTTTTTGTTTTCTGGTAAAGCCTGTAACAGTTTCAGCAGAGCTTACGCGCGCGCTCAATAAACGGTGCAAGAGACATCTTTTGACCTGGATTAGCAGGGTCGTCTGCCAGGATAACCTCAATAGGTTGACCGCTGGTTTTACCCTCTTTAATCTGCTGTGCCGCAACATCGTTAAGCGGATACTGCACCAACGTGCTCGGGTTAATGACAAACAGCGCCTCTCCCGGGCGGCAAGCCAGCATCACCTCTTCACGCGTAAAAGCCCATTTATCCTTCCCCATCTCAAAGCGACTCACGGTGATTACCTGAGGCGCTGCAAAAGCGGAGCCACAAGTCACAGTCAGTAAAAGTGTTATCAGCGTTTTTTTCATTGCTACTCTTTCCGAATTAAAAAGGTTCTCGGGTGGCAAAAATACTCACGCAAAGTATCACCAACAGCGCCAGAACCATCTCGATTTGCGTCATCACAACAAACACACGTTGCGCGCCTGAAGTGCTACGCGTAAAACGCGGTACCAACAGATAACGATTTATCAGAGCAATCACCACCATCAGTACGACCAGTGCCATCTTCACCATCAGTAGTTGTACATAGCCACTGTGCAACGGCCAGCGCCAGCCGAGAATAAGCAAACTATTGACCATGCCAGTGAAAATCGCCCCCGCGACCGCCAGGTGCCCGTAACGTGAGTAACGCATCATCGCCGTAATAGCGGTGTCGCGCCAGCGTGGCTTATTTGCCATACGCATACACACCAGCAATGGTGCCAGCCCACCTACCCACCAGGCGACTGACAGCAGATGCACACCATGATTAAGTCGGTGCACCAGACCCGCCAGTCCGTCACGCATCGCCGCATGCCCGGTATCAGCCAGCACAATCAGCTGAAAGCCCGCCAGACAAATCAACAGTGGCTGAAGTCGATAAGGACGCAGCACCACGACTATTATCGTGACTACTGCCAATACGATCTGCCACAGCCAGACGGCACCAAAGCGTGTATCAAGCACGCTGGCCCAGACGCCAGGACTAAAAACATCCTTCCAGCCCTCTCCCATCAAACCGCCCTGCACAACCAGAATCAGCAACGTACTGATGAGATTGATCAACGCTGCAGGCAACCACAGACGCATCAGTCGGCGCGACATCACCGTACGAAAATCCCCGGATGCCAGCCAGGCGCTACAGATAGCGGCCCCTGCCAGCAGCATCAGTGCAAGGAAGTGACTAAAGCGTAACGCTATATGGATATCAGCCAGCATGTTACTTCACGTGAAAACGGTAACTGCCGTGGGTTTTATGACCGTCCACCGATACAACGTGCCAGTCTACCTGCCAGTCGCCCTCTGTCGGCACCGTTTTCAGAGGAACAATAAGCGTTTTAGCATCGCCCTGTGCTAGTTGCACCTTGCCGGTCACAAGTTTTTGCAGCTGGGGTCCGAGCAGCGTCACGCCACTAAAACCCGGCTCTATACCTTCAGAAAAACTGAGCCTTAGTTCAGTGGGCGCAGGAGTGACAATGACATCCGCAGCCGGGGTCTGTGACACCAGATGTGCATGAGCGAGAACAATGGACGGCGTAAAAGAAGCAATAACAGCGAGGAATGTAAGTTGCCTGGAGCCAAAGACCATGATGATCATTCCCTTTCATTATAAAATGAGTCCAGAGGATAACCTCCCGAGCCCAACCAGATCCAGAGTAACGCATCGCCACGGAGCAGAAACACTTGTCAATCTGTGTCGTGCGCAGTAACGTCGTGCCTGTCGTAATACGGAGATGAATATGAAACACAACCTGGCCCAGCTTCCACAGGAAGAGATGGATAAAATTAACGTTGATCTTGCCGCTGCCAGCGTCGCGTTTAAAGAGCGTTACAACATGCCTGTGATTGCCGAGGCGGTTGAGAGAGAGCAACCGGAAATGCTGCGTAGCTGGTTCAGAGAACGATTAACCACTCACAGACTCGCTTCAGTGAACCTTTCCCGCCTTCCCTGGGAGCCCAAAGCAAAATAATTGAATTAACATTACACATCCTGACACATACCCTGCTAAGATTTTCCTGTAGGAATATTCAACGGAGCTGTCGTAGTGTCTCTAAAAGACGTTGTGGCAGAAAAATAAGGATGTCGTTATGTCTCTTTGGAGCATTGCCGCCGCGCAATACGCTGTGCGCCAGGGTGGCCTCGAAGCCAACATTGAACACCACCTCTGCTTTATTGAACACGCCTCGCGTGAAAACGTAAATCTGCTTATCTTCCCTGAGTTCTCGTTATGCAGTGATAACGATGCCGATGCAACGCAATTCGCCATGACGTTACATTCCGCTGAACTTGACCCATTGAGTGACGCCGCACGCCAGTTTGGTATGACTGTCGTCGCTGGCCTTCCCCATTTTGACAATAACGCCAATAACGCCAGAGCCGTTATTTTTATGCCCGATGGCTCTCGCCAGTCGAGCCGTAAACCGGCAGTTGAGAAAAGTGACTGGTTTACTCCCTGTCCGGCTACGCCGATTCACGGCAAAATGGGGCGCTATTTCGCACTCGGCGTTAACACAAGCAGCGAAGACGAAGCCTTGCCGCGCAGTGCAGCTGGGCTTGGCGCAAATCTGTATATCACCGGACGTCACACGCCGGTCTCACGCTGGCAACATGATTCTATGTATCTGCAACGGTGGGCCCATAAATACAATATTGCGGTCCTGATGGCCAACCAGACCTGCAACTCAGGGCGTTGGCACAGCACCGGCCACAGCGCCTGCTGGGATGAACGTGGGCAATTGATTATTCGTGCTGAAGCCGGAGAGTTGCTGGTTATTGGACGACGCAGTCCCACAGGATGGCAGGGTGAAGTCATTCCGGTGCGTTAATCCACAAAGCAAATGCCGTGAATTAGCGCTATCATAACAGGCCATGTTTCCGCCGACCGGCACACCTCTTTTGGATAACAGAATGCTGCGAATTATCGATACTGAAACCTGCGGCCTGCAGGGCGGAATCGTCGAGATTGCCTCCGTTGATATCATTGACGGGCAGATAACCAATCCCATGAGTGACCTGGTACGTCCGGACCGCCCCATCAGCCCACAGGCGATGGCTATTCACGGTATTACAGAAACAATGGTGGCCGATAAACCCTGGATTGAAGAGGTTGTCCCACGCTACCTTGGCAGCCGCTGGTATGTGGCTCACAACGCCAGTTTCGATAGCCGGGTACTGCCTGATATGCAGGGAGAATGGATTTGCACCATGCGCCTGGCGCGCCACCTGTGGCCGGGTATCAAGTACAGCAACATGGGGTTGTATAAGTCCCTCAAGCTACACATTGACACGCCCGACGGGTTGCATCACCACCGCGCGCTGTTTGACTGCTATATTACTGCGGCGCTGCTGTTACGCATTATGCAGGAGTCTGGCTGGAGTCCGGAACAGATGGTAACCGTTACCGGGCGTCCAACGCTGTTACAAACGCTACAGTTTGGCAAATACCGCGGTGAGTCTTTTGAAGATATCGCCCGGCGCGATCCGGGCTATCTGCGCTGGATGTCTAACAATCTCAAAGAGATGTCGCCGGAGCTGCGCCTGACGCTGCGCCACTGGCTGGATGGCTGCTGAACGTTAAAGCATCTGTCCAGGTAGCGTGCCCTGCGCCAGTGCGATGAGAAACGCATATTCCAGCGCAACCCCTTCCCAGGATTTAAAGCGCCCGGATTTTCCGCCATGACCGGAATCCATATCCGTACACAGCAACAGCAGCGTTTGATCACGCTTCATTTCCCGCAGCTTTGCCACCCATTTTGCCGGTTCCCAGTATTGTACCTGCGAGTCATGCAGACCTGTGGTGACCAGCATGTGCGGATAGGCTTTCTCCTCCAGCTGGTCATATGGGCTGTAAGACTTCATATACCAATAGTAGGTTTCATCCTGCGGATTACCCCACTCCTCAAACTCACCGGTCGTCAGCGGAATGGACTCATCAAGCATGGTCGTGATCACATCAACAAACGGCACCTGAGCCACTACGCCGTGGAACAGCTCCGGACGCTGGTTTATTGCCACTCCCATCAACATACCACCTGCACTGCCACCCATGGCGTAAAGCTGATCCGGTGCGCCGTATCCCTGAGCCAACAGGGCATCACAAACGTCGAGGTAATCATGAAAGGTATTCATTTTCTTCAGGAACTTGCCGTCTTCGTACCAGCGCTGTCCCAGCTCGCCGCCGCCACGCACGTGAGCAATAGCGTAAACAAAACCGCGGTCGAGCAAACTCAGACGACTGGTGCTGAAATCCGCATCAATACTGCTGCCGTAGGAGCCATAGCCGTAAACTAACAGAGGATTTTTCCCACGCTGGAAATGCTGTTTGTGATACACCAGCGACACCGGCACCTCAACACCATCACGCGCGCGTATCCACAGGTGCTCACTACGGTAGTTATCGCCATCAAACCCGGCAACGGCAGTTTGCTTGAGCGTGCGCCGCTCGCCAGTATCCATATTCAGCTCAAATAGCGTGTCCGGGGTTGTCATTGATGAATAGCCGTAGCGCAACCAGGCCGTCTCCGGCTCCGGGTTATTGGCAATCCAGGTGACATAGGCCGGATCGTCAAACGCTATCCCACTTTCTTCGCCTGTATTGCGGTTAATCTGGCGTAAGCTACTTAAACCACGCTCACGCTCCTCCACCACCAGCCAGTCAGTAAAAAGGGCGTAGCCTTCGAGCATCACACGCTCGCGCGTTGGGATCACCGTTTCCCAGCGCTGCAAATCACGTACTTTCGTGCGATACAGACCAAAGTTTTTGCCTTCGTGATTAGAACGCACCCAGAAGTGATGCTGATAGTGATCGAGGCTGTACTCCCGGTCGCGCTGACGGGGAATGAAGCACTGCGGTACAGCGTCTGGAAGCTCCGCATCCAGTAGCAGCATTTCACTGCTGGTGGCGCTGTTGAGCGCAATGATAATGAAGTGACGCGAGGAGGTTTTATGAACGCTGACGTAAAAGGTGTCATCTTTTTCTTCATACACCAGTTCATCATCACGCGACGAACTGCCCACCGTGTGCCGCCACACCTGGTAAGGAAGCAGCGTGGCTGGATGCTTACGTACGTAGTAAAGCGTTGAGGAATCATTCGCCCAGACAAAATCCGGTGATACATTTTCCAGAAGCTCAGGATACCAGTTGCCTGAGGCCAGATGACGAAAGCGGATGCCGTACTGACGGCGCGACAAAAAGTCTTCGGCCACCGCCATGATGGTGTTATCCGGCGTGACCGAGAGACCACCGAGCGTATAAAACTCACTGTGCGCAGCGCGTTTATTACAGTCGAGAAGTCTGTCCCAGGCGTCACTTTCGCCACCAGAAGCGGGCTGACGTTGCCAGATGGCGTATTCACAGCCTTCGTCAAAATAGTAGCGGTAGCGCCAGCCATTTTTTACCCAGGGGGCAGAAACATCGCGCGGGGCAATACGGTCAACCATCTCTTTAAGCAACCGCTCCTGTAGCGCCTGCTGAGAGGCCATGACCTGGTGGCCATAATCATTTTCCTGATGCAGATAGTCGAGCACATCCGCAGACGAACGATCGTCATCCCGCAGCCAGTAATAATTATCAATGCGCGTATCACCATGAATTGTCAGTGAATGCGGCACTTTCTTTGCTTTTGGAGGCATAGCGTCTTCTTCTGTTCTCGTCTGTCACACACCTTTAAGGGTGTGCAAAACGGGCGAGACTTGCAAGCGCAGCCTGTCAGGTTATGCCACATCCGGCAACCCTGAAGGCCGCCGGACAGGTTAATCAGGAGGTTAGCCTGGGGGAAGTTCGCGCTTTTGCTGCGCGATATCCTGCTCGATGCCTTCACGCACGTCGGGCGGGATCTTGAGCGCATCACCAAGCGCATTGAGGTAGCTTCTCTCCATAAAGTGATCGATATCGATAACCGCGCAACTGAGGAAATACAGCTCCAGCGCTTCTTCCTCATTTCGCACGCCTTGCGCCAGGCGCTGCGGGTCCAGCGGCTGTTCAATTGCTTGCTGCACCAGTACGCGCCCTTGCTGCTCCACACCCGCTTCGCGCAACTGCTGCTCAATGGCAGCGCGCTCTTTATCATCGATATGGCCATCACTTTTGGCCGCAAATACCAGCGCCAGAATCAAACGTTCGGTACGTACATCCAGGGGCGAGGTTTGTGTGCCCCAGTCAGGCTCCGCCTGGTGGTTCTGGCGAATCTTATCCTTGTATTTATTCCACAGTAGAGAACCTGCCAGCGCCCCGCCGCCAATGAGCAGCGCGTTGCCGCCGTATTTGGTCAGCAACTTGCGTGAGGACTTATTCGCCACCAGCAGCCCCGCAAGGCCTCCAAGCGCTCCTGGTACCAACAGCTTGCTTAATCCCTGTTCCTGCTTATTTCCCTGTTGCTGTGTGCTGGATTGTCCCAGCAGCGATTGTAGTTGACCCAACCAGTTTGCCATTTATATCTCCGACTCATCACAGATACCTGCTCGCAGAGTAAGCAACGCAGTGTCAGGAAGCGTAGAGAAAAGCAAATAAAACAAAACGGCGCCGCAGAAGCGACGCCGTAATAACAGAAACCCAGCATTTATTCACGGCGGTAATCCGCGCTATGGCCCTTGCAGTCGACATGTACGGTATAGTGAATATCGCCGCTTTTACCGCGAACCACGAGCGGCACCTGCCATTCATCCTGCCCACCTTTCACCTGGTTTATATTAATCCAGGCAACCGGGTTAGACTGCCCAAGCTGTTTTTGATCCTCAGGCCAGTTAACCACTCGGTTTTGCAGGTAATCACGTTTCACGCTGGCAGCAATACCCTGCGCGTCAAGGCCTTCACAACCTGTAAATGCCACCTGACGGACGGTTTGCGCTAACCCGGAAAAACTTATCGCCAGCAGCGCAGCACCGAGAAACACTCCTGTTTTATTCATCCTGTTCTCCATATTGTTGTAAGGAACAACCCCGGAGAAAGCATGGTATAAAACGCGTACAGTGCAAGCCTTTCAGGCAGCCTTACTTTGCTTTTTAGTGCTACGAGGTTCGGCCTGAGGCTCCTCTAATTTGTCAACGGCACGTGGCGCTGCGACTTTAGGCAACTGGCCAGTCTTGAGCAGGGTGTTTAGCGCATCTTTCTCCTGCGCAAGCCACATCGCAAGAGCCTCTGCCTGCTCCGCCTCAAGGGCTACCGGCGACTGGGTCAGCCACTCACCCATGGCCTCAGCCAGATCCAACATTTTGTCCCAGGCATCGGCTTCCTTTTTACTGGCAAAAGACATTTTTTCCTCACCTTCCCTAACGACTACGTATTTAATTTCTACCGCCATGTGTAGCTCCGAATATACTGTTTATTAATACAGCATAACAGAAAGCCGCTCACCAGACAATTCACCCTCTGGCTGCATACGCAAACGTTTTCGTATATACTGCGCCGGTTTTTTTCACCGGGTAAAACGAGAGGTTGGATATGTTGGGAAGCGCACTGCGCCCTTCTGCCACGCGCGTCATGCTGCTGGGTTCTGGAGAGCTGGGAAAAGAAGTCGCCATTGAGTGCCAACGCCTTGGTCTGGAAGTGATTGCCGTTGACCGTTACGCCGATGCCCCTGCTATGCAGGTTGCACACCGCAGCCACGTCATTAATACGCTGGACGGCGCACAACTTGCTGCGCTGATTGCTCAGGAAAAACCGCACTTCGTGGTGCCGGAAATTGAAGCCATCGCCACCAATACACTGGTTGAACTGGAGCGCCAGGGCCAGTGCGTAGTGCCTTGCGCACGTGCCGCCCAGCTCACGATGAACCGTGAAGGCATTCGTCGCCTTGCCGCTGAGGAGTTGGGGTTGCCTACCTCAGGTTACCATTTTGCCGACAGCGAGACGGACTTTCGCGAAGCCGTGCGCAAAGTTGGCCTACCGTGTATTGTCAAACCGGTAATGAGCTCCTCTGGTAAAGGCCAGAGCATGATTCGCGATGAGACCCAGTTGGCCGATGCGTGGACTTATGCGCAACAGGGCGGACGCGCCGGCGCCGGACGTGTGATTGTTGAATCTGTGGTGAATTTTGATTTTGAAATTACGCTGCTTACGGGGAACGCCGTTGACGGCCTGCACTTTTGTGACCCGATTGGTCACCGACAGCAAGACGGCGACTATCGCGAATCCTTGCAGCCACAACAGATGAGCCAGAGAGCACTTGCTAACGCCCAGGACGTAGCCGGGAAGATAGTGAAAGCACTGGGTGGTTATGGTCTGTTTGGCGTGGAGCTGTTTGTTTGCGGAGATGATGTCATCTTCAGCGAAGTCTCACCGCGCCCGCACGATACCGGCATGGTCACGCTGATTTCACAGGACTTATCAGAGTTTGCCCTGCACGTGCGTGCTTTCCTCGGCTTACCGGTGGGTGGCGTACGCCAGTACGGTCCGGCGGCTTCGGCGGCCCTGCTGCCGGCGTTAACCAGCCGCGACGTGCGTTTTATCAACCCTGAAGTTGCCTGTAACAACGGCATGCAGTTGCGCCTGTTTGGCAAACCGGAAATTGACGGCACACGTCGCCTTGGCGTAGTACTGGCTACCGGTACGAGTGTGGGAGATGCTGTTGAACGTGCCAAAAATGCGGTCGAACAGATACGCGTGGAAGGGTGATAAGACGGGGATAAGCACCACAAAAAAGCCCTCAAAAGAGGGCTTTTTCACAGGCGAAAATTACTTCGCACCTTCAACTGCTTCACTCGCCAGGCGAGTGATACGCTCGTAGTCGCCAGCTTCCAGCGCATCCTGCGGTACCAACCAGGAGCCACCGATACACAGCACGCTGCTCAGCGCCAGATAATCGCGGTAGTTGGCTGGAGTGATACCACCGGTCGGGCAAAAACGCACCTGAGAGAACGGACCGGCAATCGCCTGCAGCGCCTTCACGCCGCCGTTAGCTTCTGCCGGGAAGAATTTGAATTCACGCAGGCCGTATTC
>JALAGK010000340.1 GCA_022712475.1 Enterobacteriaceae bacterium | reverse complement strand
TTGCTATATTTGCGCCCCTCAGGTGACTTAAACAGGTTTCGCTCATGACTACCCGACGTGACTGGCAGCTTCAGCAGCTGGGAATCACCCGGTGGACGCTGCGCCGCCCCGCGGTGTTGCAGGGCGAAATCGCGCTGACTCTCCCCGATACCGTGCGCCTGGTGGTGGTGGCTGATGTGCTGCCTTCACCGGCTGATGCACTGGTGGCCGATATTTTACGCGCGCTTGTGCTTTCGACCGACGCCGTTATGTGGCTTACGCCTGACCGTGCCGCCATGTTGCCGGAAGGGGCGTGTTGTAATAGCTGGCTTTTAGGGGTTGAGGCAGAGGTTGCGCTAACGGGGGCTCGGCTTATGACGCCGGGCCTTGATGAGCTTAAACACAGCGCTCAGGCGCGCGCCGCACTCTGGCGCCAGATATGTGAACATGAACAGGATTTCCTCTCTTAATGCCGACGGCCTCGCGCAGGCTTTTGCCATTGAACAGCGCAGCCATGCCTTTCCCTGGAGTGAAAAGACGTTTGCCAGTAATCAGGGCGAGCGCTATTTCAATTTACGCCTGGATGTTGGTGATGAAATGGCGGCGTTTGCCATCACACAAGTGGTGCTGGACGAAGCCACGCTGTTTAACATTGCGGTCAGCCCTGATTTTCAGCGGCGCGGGCTTGGTCGGGCGCTACTGGAGCACTTAATCTGCGAGCTGGAACAAAAACAGATCCTCACGCTGTGGCTGGAGGTACGCGCGTCTAACGTTGCCGCCATCGCACTTTATGAAAGCCTCGGCTTTAACGAGGCGACGATACGGCGCAACTACTACCCCACCGCTGATGGACGTGAGGACGCCATTATTATGGCCCTGCCGCTGGGCTGATAACGCGAAAGGTGATGTGAATGAAGTGGGACTGGATACTCTTTGATGCCGACGAAACGCTGTTTACCTTCGACGCGTTTGGTGGGCTGCAGCGCATGTTTCTCGATTACAGTGTGACCTTTACCGACAAGGACTTCCAGGACTACCAGGCCGTGAATAAGCCGTTGTGGGTGGATTACCAGAATGGCGCGATTACTGCGCTCCAGCTTCAGGTACAGCGCTTTGAAAGCTGGGCCGAGCGGCTTAACGTGCCGGCAAGTGACCTTAACACCGCTTTTTTGAACGCGATGGCAGATATTTGTGCCCCCCTGCCTGGGGCGTTGGCGCTGCTCAGCGCACTCAAAGGCAACACCAGGCTTGGCATTATCACTAACGGTTTTACGGCGCTTCAGCAAATTCGCCTTGAGCGCACCGGCTTGCGCGACTTCTTCGATCTGCTGGTGATTTCCGAGCAGGTGGGGGTGGCAAAGCCGGATAAGAAAATTTTTGACTACGCGCTGACACAAATGGGCAACCCGGCGCGTGAGCGGGTGTTGATGGTCGGTGACACGGCTGAGTCGGACATTCTGGGGGGCATTAACGCCGGGTTAAGCACTGTCTGGCTTAACGCCCACGGCCGTGAGCTACCGGCAGGTATCACGCCGGATAAGCAGGTGGCCTCGCTTGATGAACTGCAACAGTGGTTATTTAACGCCTGAGCCTGCCGGGCGCAGACGAATTCTTTTGGGTATCTGCGCCGCAATGGGTAAAATCCCCGCACTTTATTGAATAACGCGCCGCGCGCCGATAGGGCGCGCCTGACGAGAAGAGTGAATTATGACGTTGTCTCCCTATTTGCAGGAGGTGGCAAGACGCCGCACTTTTGCCATCATCTCCCACCCGGACGCCGGTAAAACCACCATTACTGAAAAAGTGCTGCTGTTCGGACAGGCCATTCAGACGGCGGGGACAGTAAAAGGGCGCGGCTCCAGCCAGCATGCCAAATCCGACTGGATGGAGATGGAAAAACAGCGTGGTATCTCAATTACCACTTCAGTGATGCAGTTCCCGTATCACGATTGCCTGGTAAACCTGCTGGACACCCCCGGGCATGAAGACTTCTCGGAAGATACCTATCGTACCCTGACGGCAGTGGACTGCTGCCTGATGGTGATTGATGCGGCAAAAGGTGTAGAAGACCGTACACGCAAGCTGATGGAAGTGACGCGCCTGCGCGATACGCCGATTCTGACGTTCATGAACAAGCTCGACCGCGATATTCGCGACCCAATGGAGCTTCTGGACGAGGTAGAAAACGAGCTGAAAATTGCCTGTGCGCCGATCACCTGGCCGATTGGCTGTGGCAAGTTGTTTAAAGGTGTCTATCACCTCTATAAAGACGAAACCTATCTCTACCAGACGGGTCAGGGCCACACCATTCAGGAAGTACGTATCGTAAAAGGTCTGGATAACCCGGACCTGGACGCGGCGGTGGGTGACGATCTCGCTCAGCAGTTGCGTGACGAACTTGAACTGGTAAAAGGGGCGTCCACCGAGTTTGATGAAGAGCTGTTCCTGAGCGGCGAAATCACGCCGGTGTTCTTTGGAACTGCGCTGGGTAACTTTGGCGTTGACCATATGCTCGACGGGCTGGTCTCCTGGGCGCCAGCGCCAATGCCGCGTAAAACCGATGTGCGCGAAGTGGAAGCAAAGGAAGATAAATTCTCCGGCTTTGTCTTTAAAATTCAGGCTAACATGGACCCGAAACACCGCGACCGCGTGGCGTTTTTGCGCGTAGTGTCCGGTAAGTACGAGAAGGGTATGAAGCTGCGCCAGGTGCGCATTGGTAAAGACGTGGTGATTTCTGACGCGCTGACCTTTATGGCAGGCGACCGTGCGCACGTTGAAGAAGCGTATCCAGGCGACATTATTGGCCTGCACAACCACGGCACCATCCAGATTGGTGATACCTTCACGCAGGGTGAAATGATGAAGTTCACCGGTATTCCCAACTTCGCCCCGGAACTGTTCCGCCGTATTCGTCTCAAAGACCCGCTCAAGCAAAAGCAGTTGCTTAAAGGGCTGGTGCAACTCTCCGAAGAGGGCGCGGTGCAGGTGTTCCGCCCGATTGCCAACAATGATCTGATTGTGGGCGCCGTCGGTGTGCTGCAGTTTGATGTGGTCGTGGCGCGCCTTAAGAGTGAGTATAACGTTGAGGCGATTTATGAATCCGTCAACGTGGCAACTGCACGCTGGGTTGAGTCCACAGACGTGAAGAAATTTGAAGAGTTCAAGCGTAAAAACGAGGTCCAGTTGGCGCTCGATGGCGGTGATAACCTGACTTATATCGCTCCAACAATGGTGAATCTGAATCTGACCCAGGAGCGCTATCCTGACGTTGTATTCCGTAAAACGCGCGAGCATTAATTTTGCCCTCACGACGCACGCGTTCGCGTGCGTCGTTAAAATAGTGTTTTATATTAGCCTGTTGCAGATGTTTCTTAAATTCCCCTCCTGAACGCGGCTTTTTGGCCTTTTCAGCGTGATTCCCATGCGTTTTTGTCATCACGAACTATATTTACCTCATTCACCGCGTTGCGTAATGGATAAAACACTCTCCTGATGAGGTTTTCAGGTGCGATGTACAGCCATCAAATCCAGCGCGTGATTAATTACGGTTTCTTACGTCACCAACGTAAAAAGAGGATGAGCCGGGCAGTTAAGCCCAGCTGTTTGTCTGGCCGTCGGCATGGCGGTACTGGCTCAATATTCGGGCAAAACAACAGGAATACATCGATGAATACACGTAAGTTTTCGAAAACTCTGCTGACTGTGGTTCTGGGTTCTGTGTTGGTAAGCGGAGCTGCGTTTGCGCAGAGTGAAACGACACAGAGCACCGGTGAGTCCGCAGGTCAGAAAATCGATAGCTCTATGAACAAAGTCGGTAACTTCATGGACGACAGCGCAATAACGGCTAAGGTTAAAGCTGCGCTGCTCGATGACAAAGGCGTGAAAAGTACCGATATTTCAGTCAAAACCGAAAACAAAGTCGTGACGTTGAGCGGTTTTGTCGCAAGCCAGGCTGAGGCGGAAAAAGCTGTCGCGACGGCAAAAGCGGTTGAAGGCGTCAGCTCCGTTAGCGACAAACTGCACGTGAAAGATGGTGCAACGCAGTCGGTCAGCGGCTATGCCGGTGATACGGCAACCACCAGCGAAATTAAGGCAAAACTTCTGGCAGATGACATGGTGCCTTCACGTAATGTGAAAGTGAGCACCACTGATGGTGTGGTACAGCTGTCCGGTACCGTGGAATCGCAGGCACAGTCCGACAGGGCAGAAAGTGTTGCCAAAGCGGTAGACGGTGTGAAGAGCGTGAAAAACGATCTGCAAATTAAAAAGTAACGTCTGCAATGCGCCGCCTGGGGATGGCCAGG
>JALAGK010000339.1 GCA_022712475.1 Enterobacteriaceae bacterium | reverse complement strand
GTGTGGTCTGGCGCAGAATATGACGCAACTGGTGCTTATGCGCGCCCTGCAAGGTTTGGGTGGAGGTGGGTTGCTGGTGGTGAGTATGGCGGCGATTGCCGATGTTGTGCCACCTGCTGACCGTGGGCGCTACCAGGGGCTGTTTGGTGGTGTGTTTGGTTTGGCGACGGTGCTTGGGCCGTTAATTGGCGGGTTCATCGTCCAGCATGCGTCCTGGCGCTGGATTTTTTATATCAATCTGCCGCTGGGGCTGCTGGCACTGGTGATTATTGGCATGGTGTTCAGCGCCAGCGGTAAGCGCACCCGCCACCAGATTGATTACCTGGGCGCGTTTTATTTAAGCCTGACGCTGCTGTGCATCATTTTATTCACCAGTCAGGGCGGGACGGTACTGGCGTGGTCAGACCCGCAGCTGTGGTGCCTGATGGCATTTGTGCTGGTGGGCGTGGCCGGATTTATCTACGAAGAACGCGTGGCCAGCGAGCCGATTATTCCGTTGTCGTTGTTTCGCGACCGCAGCTTCCTGCTCTGTAGCCTGATTGGTTTTATCATCGGTATGGCGTTGTTTGGCTCTGTCACCTTTCTGCCGCTGTATTTACAGGTGGTTAAGGACGCAACACCAACCGAGGCCGGGTTACAGCTGCTGCCGTTGATGGGCGGGCTGCTGTTCACCTCGGCGCTGAGCGGGCGCATTATCAGCCGCACCGGGCGCTATCGTTTCTTTCCGATTGGCGGCACGTTGCTGGCGTTTTGTGGTATGGCGTTGCTGACAACTATCACTACCACGTCACCGACATGGCATCTGTACCTGGTTACGTGTCTGTTGGGATTTGGCATTGGTATGGTTATGCAGGTTCTGGTACTGGCAGTACAAAACAGCGTGCCGCAGGGATTGATTGGTGTGGCGACATCTGGTGTCACGTTGTTTCGCTCGGTCGGCGGTTCAATTGGTGTGGCATTGTTTGGGGCAGTATTTACACACGTTTTGCAGTCAAATCTACTGCGATTGCTGCCTGAAGGCACAATGCTGCCACGCGAGCTGAACCCCGTAGCGGTACATCATTTGCCGGATGCCATACGCGAGGATTATTTGCAGGCTTTTGGTGCAGCTATTCACGCCGCGTTTCAGATGGCAGCCGGTGTAATGCTACTGGCCTTTGTTCTCTCATGGCTACTGCGTGAAGCGCCTCTACGCGGCAGGAATGTGCCGGATTGAGGCGGCTTATAAGCGTAACGGTGTGAGTTATAAGTATTTCGCCTGTGATATCACTCATATTTTTCAACATTTGCAGAAAAAGTTGATAACAATAGGGCTAAGATAATTCCGTTTCGCCTGGTGGAGAGCGGTAAGCGGATGAAAGATGTGGTGATTGTGGCGGCAGCACGTACGCCAATCGGTTGTTATCAGGGCGCATTATCTGGCCTGTCGGCCACCGAGCTTGGCAGCGTGGTCGTCAAGGCATTGATTGAGCGCAGCGGCGTAAATCCGCAGGATGTGGACGAGGTGATTCTCGGCCAGGTGCTGACAGCAGGTGCCGGGCAAAACCCGGCCCGCCAGACGGCGCTAAATAGCGGGCTGCCGTGGTCGGTATCAGCGATTACGATTAACGATGTTTGCGGTTCAGGCCTCAAGGCGTTGCACCTGGCGACCCAGGCTATTCAGTGCGGTGAGGCCGATGTGGTCATCGCCGGTGGTCAGGAAAACATGAGCCGCGCGCCACAGGTGTTAAGCAATGTTCGGGATAGCGAGACCTCTGGCGATAGTCAGATTATCGACAGCCTGGTCCACGATGGACTGTGGGATGCCTTTAATGACTACCATATGGGCGTTACGGCAGAAAATCTGGCTCGTGTTTACGACATTAGCCGCGAGCAACAGGATGCTTACGCGTTGGCTTCTCAACAAAAGGCGCGTATCGCTATCGACAGTGGGCGCTTTCGCGATGAGATTGTACCAGTGAGGACGCCAGGCGACAGCGGGCGCGTGGTGGACACCGATGAGCAACCGCGCATCGATTCCAGCGCAGAAGGTCTGGCGCAACTGCAGCCCGTGTTTGACCAACTGGGGAGCGTGACGGCGGGCAATGCGTCGGCAATGAATGACGGCGCAGCGGCGGTGATGATGATGAGCGCTGAACGCGCGCAGCAGTTGGGGTTGCCGGTGCTTGGGCGCATCCGTGCCTTTGCAAGCGTAGGCGTTGACCCGGCGCTGATGGGGATAGCCCCTGTTCATGCTACGCGCCGTTGTCTGGAGCGTGCGGGCTGGACGCTCGACGAGCTGGATTTGATTGAAGCCAATGAGGCATTTGCCGCTCAGGTGCTGTCGGTAAACCGCTTGCTGGAGTGGGACCCGCGTAAGGTTAACGTTAACGGTGGGGCCATTGCGCTGGGCCATCCTATCGGCGCATCTGGTTGTCGCATTCTGGTATCGCTGGTGCACGAGATGCAAAAACGCCATGCCAAAAAAGGCCTGGCGACCTTGTGTGTAGGCGGCGGTCAGGGCGTGGCGCTGGCAATTGAGTGCGACTAAGCTCTTGCAGGCAGCCAGTGCTAGCGCAAAAACCGGCGTGTACACCTTCATCGAGCGCGGATATTGATGACCCACTATCGCCTGTAGCGCCTTCTTCGGTTGTGGTGATCGAGCATGTGCATGATGAAGTTATGCGGGAACACATGCGGTGTCACCGGTATCGAAAAATGCACCTCCTTCTTTCTCTGCCCGGGCAATCGCCTATTCAGCCTGTTGCGTATGGTTTCATCGGTTACCACCCACAGGGGGCCATGCGCAGTTAATCTTTCTGCAGCCTGTCGCGGCGGGTACGCACCTTTTATGAGCATATGCACAAACGGCCGCACACCGGTAAAGTCTAAAGACACCGGCGTGAGTGTCCGGGCTTCACTGATACGGATACTGGTGTTCCACATCAGGCGAACAACAGGTGATGCCGCCGAACGCACATACAAGCAGCACGCTTACTGCCGGTGCCAGTAGGTAGGCTAGTGTCGCGCCGCTGGAGGTGAGCATTGCGCGCAATGCCACGGTGGTGGTGAAATCAATGTCCGGGCGAGCGCTAAGAGCGTGGCGCGTTCTGGTTACCTCAGCAGGGGAAATGACGTTGCTCATCATTGAGCGACAGAAAACACCTGGTCAGGTTGAAAACCGTGCCTTGTATGCTGGCTCTGAAGGACGAAGTGATACAGCTTACCGGATAAGCCTGCCTCCTGATGTAAGTAACTTTTCGCAGGAAAATCGACTGGCCGTCCTTAAAAAAATGACGCAACCTTGGGTTGCGTCAGAAGCTAAGGGGATTGTTAATACTTATCTTTGATGCAATGCACTACCCAAAAGCCCCTGGTGGAGGCACAAACC
>JALAGK010000338.1 GCA_022712475.1 Enterobacteriaceae bacterium | reverse complement strand
GTTAAAGAACCCGCCCAAGCGATCGTAACCTTTTTGAGCGACTTTCCACGAACCACCGGCTGATGCCATTTTCTGGAATCATTGATGTGCAACAGAATGCCAGCATAACGCCCAACAAGACGCCTGCGGTCTGCATCAGCGAACGAACGCCACAGACGATTAGTAAAAACCGCCTTGGTTTTTTGCTCCCACGCCGTTTCTTTACGCGTCTCGTCTGACTGTTCCCCTTCAATGATTTCAGGGTTTGTCTGCCAGCATTTACCCACCAGCTTTTCAACCGCACCGTGAGCAATACCGCCTCGACGGTAAAGTGAGTAAAGGTTGTCGTAGGTGACTTGTTCCGGGAATCCGTATTCGCACCACGCCGAACCGCGCTTATTATCCAGCCCCATTGTCGGTGCCAGAAGCCCCATACGGGCGCGAGCAATCGCGTCATTCATCGCGTGATTGACGGCCAGAGTTAATTTGTCAGTCATGGATTGTCCGCTATCTGTTTTTTGGTGGTGGTTTTATTTTTCGCCCATGTGTTTTGCAAGAGCACGGCTGGTAACCACCCCACCCCCAGCGCTGCCGCTCACACCCAAGACATTTATGCTTCTCACACATTTTTTAGCCTCGCAGCCGTTTTGGAATCATCATGCCAACCGGCTGTGCTCCACTGAGTTCGGTTAAGGCATAAACCATTGCATCAAGTCGGTCAGGAGACTTTTTAGCGGTAGCAGGCACGTACTCCATTAACTGATTTTCTAACACATAGAGATTTCCGTGATGGGCCACGCGCCCCTGTTCATACAGCGCGGATATTGGTTCTGCGCGGGCGTATTTTCCTTTGCTGGCGTGCACGCGGATGATACGGCCTTTAAACCCTGCATTACGCAGAGTTTCCTCTGCCATATCGCCACCCTGGTTCGTTTCAATCACTATTGCCTCAGCATCATGTAATTCGTAAGCCCATATGGCTTTCTTTGCCCATCCTGCCGGGGAATATTTACCACTGTAATCTCCATCAACAGAGAATTGTTTTTTATCTCCTGCACCATAAGCACTTGCGGCCACTATTCCAGTTTCATCGCTCTCATCACTATTTGTCGCCTGCGGGTCAATGGCGATTACTGTTCTAACCCTGTCGCCAGTAATATTCAGCTCATGCGCGGCAGTTATCACCATCTCGGTCCACAGCGCCCCCTCTGCATTAAAGCGGCGAGGCTTCTGCATGTACTGAGCTTCAGCAGTGCGGCGGTGAGAGAACAGCGATACGCGATGCGATTCGTTGTGCTTAAACGGCCACAACCAGCCATCAGGCAGACCATGGTCAATGGGTATGGCGTGAGTATTCTCAGGGTACTGCGCTGCGTATGACTGGCTATTGTCGATAATCACTGGAAGATTAAGATGATGCCACTTTTCACCGCTACCACCTCGGAGTAGATAACCGCTCAAATCGTGGTAGTGGATACGCTGCATGATAACAACCATCGGCGTTGTCTCTATCGCGAGGCGTGATTTGATGGTTTCGTTAAAGCGGTTGTTAACACCATCACGTACCGTTTCGCTATATGCATCATCTGGTTTAACGGGGTCATCAATAATTAGCGCACCCTGCCAGCCTGGCTCCATGTGTCCAGCACGAAACCCTGTAACCTGACCAGCGGCTGACGAAGCATATACACCGCCGCCGAACTCATTCCACCACATTGCCTTACTGTCTGCGTCATCACGCAATTCCATCGGCCACATATTCTGATAGGCCTTTGACTTAATCATACTTCGTGCGGTTGATGAGTTGAGCAAAGCGAGATTGTGCGAGTATGACAGGTGCATAAATCTGGCTCGGGTGTTAAGTGCCAGCCCGCGCCCCATCATATTAATGGTCGCCAGTTCGGTTTTGGTATAGCCAGGAGGGACATTGATAATCAGCCGGGTTATTTCACCCTCAATCACACGGTCAAGTGTTTGCTGAATCACCTTGTGATGTGGCGCGATAATCATTTTCCCGCCAGTGCGTTGCTTAAAGAAGTAACGGGCGTAATAAAGACCGTCCTCTTCGCATTCTATCTTTCTTGCATAACTCTTTTGCTCAGCAGTCGTCATCCTCCAACATCTCCCGCCGTGCAGCTTTATATTCGTCTTTCGTTAGGGTTGCCGCTTCAATTGGTCCGCCATTTTTTCCGGTGTGCTCATGCGCTGCCTGCTCCCTAAACGCCTGCACAGATATGTGCTTACCCAGCAATTCGAGATTCTTCACCTTATCAGGCCATTTAATTTTCTTGAGCAACGCTGCTGTATCGCCATCGCCAGCCATTGCTATGATATCCAGTCCAGATAGCGACGTTCTCCAGAGCTTCGGCCATTCTGAAACTGGCTTCAGGTCCCCTGTAACGGTGAGGATGTCGAGCACATCCATCTGGTCTATTTCAACTAAGCGCCGGAGCACATAATCAGCGTCAATTCCAACTTCTTCATTGCGCTTTGTTTTGAGTTCGGCAATTCTGTTTTGGATGTCTAGTTTTGACAATAATTGAGCGGCGATACGGTTTGCAGTTTTTTCGCTGTACCCCGCCCGAATAGCCGCTTGCGTGGCGTTTAAATCGATGAGGTACTCGCGACAGAACATCTCTTGTTTGTCGGTGAGTGCCATTGATATACCTGAGAAAATTATGAATTTAGAAGATTTCGAAGCTTATAACCGCCCTCAATCGAATGTGTCCGATGAGAGGAAGTTTCTTGATTACATTCACAGTCGAAACAGATGGGTTGAGTTTGTCAAAAGCATCGATAACGCAGAGCCAGCATCCATTGCCATGAAAAATTCATTCCATAGTCAATGGGTTGTGTCCGGGGCCTTTATACGTGAAAAGATCAACAACGACTCAATTCTCCTCAAACTATTAACGCTTTTATTGCCAACATATGATGGCGGCAGCCTTGAACTTTATCGCGGAGAAAATAAAGCCAGGTTCGATAAAGGGCGAATTGGCTTTTGCTGGACAACAGACATTGCAGTCGCCAAGATGTTTGGTAGTGGATTGAATGCATACAAGTCACCAGGATTGCTTTTAAGAGCTGAAGCTCCGGCCTTTTCTATATTATCTGGCCCCAATGCCCACAGTCGTTATCTTGGAGAAAATGAGTTCACGGTTAACCCTTCGCTTCTTGCATGCATAACCGTTATTGAAACTTATCCGGATAACTCTCTGTTCACATGATGACTAAATAGATGCTTTATACCACGCCTACCATCGGTGCGACTTCTCAATGGCCTCCCAGTCCGGTTTGCTCATTCGTTACTCCGTTTGTTCTGCTGGTTCTGGTTCTTTGGTGGGTTCTGCTGGTTCGTCGGCGTCATTTACAGGCTCCCCAACTACATCTTGCACCGGCACAAAATGAAACCGTGAAACATCGTCAGGCCTGAAATACCGCCAGCCGCCGTCATCTTCCGCGAGTGCCACAAATCCGTTAACCATCTCTGGCTGCTTGCGGGTCATCGTGCCTGTGAAAGTTTCGCCTGAAGTTGTTGTAATTGTGATTTGATAGCTTGTTGTCACTTTGCATCCTCTTATGAGAGCACCAGTGTTGCAGATGGTCCGCCTGTTGAGCGCCCCCAAACCTGGGTGCCTGGTGATATGTTGTATTCGCTCTTAACAATACCTAAATCATCCTGCGCAGGTGAGCCATCCGCTTTGAGCAACTCAACTGAGCCAATGCGCACCTGAACAGCTATCCAGTCTTCGGCCTGTCCGTCTGTTATCTGCTGCCATACTGGCGTGAGTTTTACATTCATCTGCTGAACCCCTTAGCGTATGAAACCCCCTCGATATAACGAGTACCCCAGTGCTTAGATGCTTGCGGTATAGCACCGCGTGCAGCACCATTAAATTCGATATCGTACGTTGTGCCGTCGGTGTAATAGATGCGTGCTGCTGTAGCGAGCAAGCCAGGATTAGGCACAAATGCTAACCCTGCGGCGCGTGTTGCGGCTGAGTCCGTTGTGATTATCGGTGATGTCGCTATCTCGCCAGCTTCAAGCTGTATGTGCCATATGTAGGCCACATCGCCAACAGTGCGCGGGAAATAGATTGAGTAGCGATTGCGGGTTGCCGTCGCATCGTAATTCGATATCAGAACAGAACGACCGAAATCACTTGTGAACCCCACAGAATCTGTTGTGCCCTCCTTGCGAACAGTCATCTCAGCAGTGCCGTTACGACCGATTACCGACACAGTTAACGGGCCAGACTCTGAGAGTGTTACGTCGCTAAATAGCGTCGGCGTGCCAGACGTGTACGCCGTTGCGAACTCGATTAGCTCATCAATGCCAGCGGGTGATAACGCCGTGTTACTGGTTTTCGTTAACTGGTAAAGCGTCGCCGTGGGTGCACGTGAGCCGATTTTGAGGTTTGTTGCCATTGGCTCCGGCTCGTGCCGCCCAATAGCGACACCGTCTTTGTATTCGAGCGGCCAGGTGTTAGGTGCGGCAAACTGTATAGTGCCATCTGCGGCGTAATATGCGCGTGGGCTTAGGCACTCAAATAACAATCGAGAATCTGTAATCTCTGTTGTCGCGTCTATGTCGCTCAAATCAGCGCCACCGCTGCCGCCTGATGATACGTTGCCAATAATCGGCACGCCGGGTATGCATAACCCATTCATTACCATCCCCTCCAGTAAATGCGACCCAATGAACCATTAGGAGCCAGCTCCTTGCGAATCTGAGTGCGGACAGCGGAGGGAATGCTTTCGCGCAACTCTGCAATTTCTTTCTTAACCTCAGTGATGGCACTCTGTCGCTGCACTTCTAGCCATTTGTCATTAGCAATTGCATTGCCAATCACTGCATTTATATTCCCGCGAACTTTACGTGCCGCATCTTCTAACTGCTCTTTGCGTTCGTCAGTAAAACAACCAACTCTAAATGACATTGATCCATCATATTTGCGCCCCTCAATGCCGCGCTCAGATATGTGGACCGTCATTTTTTTCTGCCGCTTATCGACCACCTTTAAATTCTCAGGGAAATAATACGCCGTTCCGCTTACGCTCTGGCGTCGGCCTTTCTCGTCATATTCAACTTTCCCTGCCGGACTTTTAACAGTGAAACCAGCGTTTGTCAGTTCGATACGCATGCCAAGCATCGCCTGTTCGAGCGATAAATATTTCATCATTAATTCCTTGCGTTGTAAGACTCACCGCGCAATGGCGGGCTTTCCTGGATCTTATAAATTGAGTGGTTACTTAAGGAGTTGTGCGGCGTATTCGATGAGGTATAGCTTTGGGGCCAGCCATATTTTCAGCCAGTCGAAATTAAAGATGAACACGAACAATAGTGAAAGCGAACTTATTGCACCAATCAGAACAAAAAAGAATGCGGCCATTTCATACCTTGAGCTACTATTACTTGCCTCAGGAATAGCCCACCTCAACCCTACTGCATATGTAATGAAAAACACTACGCAAAACACCTGCATCATCAAACTAGCAGTAGCGTTCCACAATAAAAGTTGATACACCACATCAGGTAATTGCGCCTGGCTAAACGATACTGCCGCGTCGATGCCGTCCGATGCTTTCTGGATTAACTCAGCCAGTACCTTATCTGTCTGTTCGCTCATCATGCTGCTCCCTTCATTCGCTTATCAGCCAGCAGTCCAGCAACCCATTGAATACCTTTTGGCGTGAACTTTACCTGTGTAAATGCGTGACCGTTATCTGCTTCACCCGTTTTAATTGTGAA
The DNA here is from genome assembly GCA_022712475.1 of Enterobacteriaceae bacterium. Lineage (GTDB taxonomy): Bacteria > Pseudomonadota > Gammaproteobacteria > Enterobacterales > Enterobacteriaceae > Tenebrionibacter. The sequence goes on along the minus strand of JALAGK010000338.1, from coordinate 4,090 downwards.
TCGCCCTGCATCAAGATGCTGAGCGTAGGGTGTCATTTTTCCGGCAAGTCTGTACATCACCCCAGCTTCCAGAAGAAGCAGACGGAAGTCCGTTTCTCTCACCTTCAGGAGCTTTGCAACTTCGCGGAACCCCATTGAGCCAGACGCCTCCACATAGCTATCTACAAACTCAGCTTTTGGCGCAGCAATTGCCAGCTTGCTTTCAAGTTCAGCTTTCTGCTCTGCGAGGTCAGCAGCCAGGCGTAGCGCCTCAGGTAGCGTTTGAGGTATCTGTGGACCGTGCATCACCTTCAATTTTGCCAGCACAGAACGCCGAACCGCTTTTGACTCCCTCATTCCAACGAGAGTCATTTGCTCCATGTTCAGCATCGTGTAATGCGTTTTGTGCCCTGTTTTGCCAACTACGAAATTCTCGTAGTTTAATTCTTCGTCAATTTCATCATTAACCCGCGCATGGAAGTCAGATGGTCTAACGGGCTTTTCACCAGCATCAATACGTGATGGATTTATGATGTTATTCAGGAAGTCCAGGCTGCTCATGGACATTTCTGTTTCTACCGCGATCAGATTGGTCATAGCGTTACCTTATAAAAATGAGCCTCGTCGCCCAGAAACACCGCCCACAGAGAAGCCGCCGCTTATAACGGTGAATCTCCGAAGCTCATTTCTGTAAGACTCTGTGTGATGCTGCGCCTGGCGTGGCGCGTTTATTGCAGATATAAAAAAGCCCCGGATTGCCGAGCTCGTTATTGAGATTGAATTAGTGAGTCGTAGGCTTGTTCACATGCTCGACCAGCGATGTAAGCCCTGTCAGCTTCTGCTGCGAATGCTCCCGCCATTTCGTCAGATTCGCGGAACAACTGGGATCGCAAATCTTCGGCCTCTCGCCTTGCCTTGCTTGCGTCGGTAATTGCGATATCGCGGCTGGCTTCACTTGCTCGCAACTGCTGCTGAAGTTTTTCTGCTGTTTCATGCAACCGCTCACCAGCAGCGGCAGCGCTATCAGCATCAGCACGTGCCGCAGTGATTTGTTGTTGTGCATTTTCTGTTATCCGTGTGATTGCCTGCTGCCTGCGCTGTTCTTCTGTGCGCTCGGCCGCTTCGCGTTGTGCCAATGCTTTAGCATCAGCTTTATCACGTAAAGCCCACTCTTTGCTCCACCACGCATCAGTCCATGAATAGCCCGTATATGCGCCCCACACCATTCCTGCCAGCCATACCAGCAAAATTGCAGTAACCTGCCATCCGCGACTAATCATGACAAAAACAACTCTCGCTCACGCAGGCGGCGAGGCTTCAGTAGCGTTGGATTGCCACCAGCGCGAGTAAAGTTCAGAAATGCGTCAGCGGCTGCTTTGTAATTGCCTTTGTTTATCTGCTCAAGCACCTGAGAGCGCTTAAACCATGCTGGGCCAATGTTGAAAATGAAAGAGCAAAGAGCGTCATACTGATTCTGTGTTAGAGGCTTTTTGACGTTATCAGAAATGCATTTTTCTACCCACTCCAGGTCTTGCCGTAATAGCTCTGATGATTTCTGCGCCGTGATCGTCATACCGGGAGATACTTCTTTGCCATCAACATAACCGGTATGACCTACGCCTATAGTCCACGGTTTTCCACCTGTAGCAGGGTCTGGATATGCGGATAACTTTTCCCCCTCTTGGTGCTTGAGAAAGTTAATTCCGTTATCGCTGATTTTCATGTGCTTTCTCTTCCTCCGTTACAGCCTTTTGAACTTTGTCAGCCGTGCGCTGGGGTATTTGTTCCACCTTGCTTTGCAGCACAGTTAGTTGCGATGCATATTCGGCTCTTGCGATGTAATAGCCAGACGTAACGCCGCCGAGATACACACCAAACGCCGTTACTGAGACAATAAGCCACATGCGCCAGGTAATTATTACCTGGCCGCTATTTCGCCTGATGTTCATAATTTTTCACCCCCAAGGGATGCTCTTAATTTTGTTATTTCGCTTATCAGCTCCTTGTTTGAAACCGTAAGCTCACTCACCTGTTGCTTCAATGATTCGTTCTGAGCCTCAAGATGCTTCTGCGATGTTTCAATAATTTGCAGGCGAGCCTGCGTCTCTGTCAGGGCCTTCCAGTGCTGCCTGATAGTTTCATCCTTTGCAGCATTGTCCACACGTAACGATTCATTGGTGCGCTCCAGGCGCTCAATATATTTTTCCTGTCGCTCCAACATATCTATATGCTGATTATCATTAGCATTATTAGCGCGGTTATTTACCCAGTAGCGCGAGAACGCCATAAAACCAGTGATACAAACAGCTATAGCGCTACCCAATCCAGATAGCGTCTCTTTACTGAAAAGGTCCATAGAGTATTCTCCGACCTAAAGTCGGCTTTAGTTAAAAAAGAGGCCACCGGCACGCGGTGATAGAGGGAAATCCGGAGTGATTGCCGGGGCCAATTAGTTGCCCAGCCGATGCGCCAACATCGGCACACATGGATTAGGGAATGAGCCTGTCATGTGCGGGCGAATAAAAAAGGCCACGCATAAGCGCAGCCTTGAAATGTGGCGGTCCGGCATGGAATCGAACCATGATAAGCAGGTTAACAGCCTGCCGTAATCACCGTTATACGTCCGAACCAATAAAAAAGCCTCCGCGAGTGCAGAGGCTTAATAACGCAGGGTGTTCTATCTCATCGTTAGAACCAGGTTAGGCAATTTTTCCTGAAAGGTCAACTGGCGGATAATCAATTTATAATGGTTAGCTGATTGCGAGGTAATATTGTGTAAGCGCGAGGCGCATATCCCAATTTATAGCCAAACTGATAAACCAATTCTTGTAAATTTTTTGCGTCCAACTCAAGCTCGCTCGTTAAACCTGTTTCGTTGTCGAAAACACTTACCATGCAGTTTAAGCGCTTCAACATTGGTGCTGGCATAAGTAATTCGCTCGAATTGTTTTTGTTGAAATAGCAATCTTCCAACTTTTCGAACACTTCCCATGCCTGGTCAGTTTCCAGCATCTTTGCATGGCGTGCTGCGCCGCGTTCGGTCCAAAGCATGAGGTGCCTAACGTTCCATGCTATTTTCACAAGGGTACAATTAGTAACCTTGTGCTTGAATGCTCTTAGCTCTTCGCCCGTTAGCTTAAAGTAGTGCTTTCCTTCCGTGAATTTATGAGAATTACGAGCAAAATTTTTCTTGATGTTATCAGTTTCTGTTCCATACAAATTGGCAAGCAATTCCGTGGTGATAACAGAAAGTTGTCCGTGAGTAACTGCCGGGATGTTTTCCACTGCAACTTCAGTAGTCATGATTTAGCTCCTGTTAGCTTTATCAGTAGCCACCGCGCAAGTGAGATTTTGGCGGTGACTCGAATGAGGATCTCACTACCGGCCTAACAGGTACCGGCCCGCATTTCTGCGGCCCCACCCGAGCCACCATAATTTAGATGTGCTTGGGTTGCGACAATAAAAAAGACGCGAGCGCGTCTGTAGTCGCCTGTTAGATATCCGGGGTGAGATTCCCGACGCCAGATTTTGCTGACGCGCATGGACTATAGCCCCGGATATCTTTTATTGTCAACGCGTAGCACGAGCAAGCGCGTTATCTGCCGTCGCCTCCTGCTTGTGACACTCCGTTACCAGCGCGTCAAAAATTGTCTTTAGCTGCTCATAACCAACGTTTTTCTGCACATCCCAAACTGTCCTGATGCCAGTAAGCACTACGGAAAAGCTAAGGCGCGAATAGCCACGACCAGAGCAGCGCGAGCATTCTTTCCATGCGGGAACGCCTCCCTGCCTTTCTGTTGCCTCTTTATCAATAACCTGCCCCTTGCCATGACAACGACATGAATTACTGATAACGCCCTTTCCCTTGCATTCGTGACACATGACACTCACAACCTCTCGCCTGTCTCGCCTCAACTCAAAGCTGCTCGGAACTATTTTCCGCTCAGCTTTTGCCTGCTCCCATCCATCAGGAAGTTTGCGCGGCATAGCTGTTTTCGTTGTGAAAACCTCAGCGTCGATAAAACCAGTGCCACTACAGCAATCACAACGACGAACGCTGGCGGCTGACCGTGAGTAGTCCTGATATGCGAAGTTTGCGAGTATTTGCAGC
>JALAGK010000337.1 GCA_022712475.1 Enterobacteriaceae bacterium | reverse complement strand
TCGGATCTTGGTGTCGCCGGGTTCCGCGCCTTTAAAGCGCCGGAACTGGCTCGCCGCGACGTCGTGTCTTTCCTGGGGGCAAGCTACTTTCGTGCTGTAGATGATACCTTCCAGTACGGCCTTTCTGCCCGCGGCCTGGCGGTCGATACCTACACCGACGGCATTGAAGAGTTCCCCGACTTTACCGCCTTCTGGTTCGAAACCCCAAAAGCCAACGACACCACCTTTGTGGTGTATGCCCTGCTCGACAGCCCCAGTGTGACCGGTGCCTATAAGTTCATCATCAGCTGTGAAACAAAGCAGGTGATGATGGAGGTAGAAAACCACCTGTTTATCCGCAAGCCAGTGAAGCAGCTTGGCATTGCGCCCATGACCAGCATGTTTAGCTGCGGCACCAACGAACGGCGTATGTGCGACACGATTCACCCGCAAATTCACGACTCTGACCGCCTGGCAATGTGGCGAGGCAATGGTGAGTGGGTATGCCGCCCACTGAATAACCCGCAAAAATTGCAGTTCAATGCTTATATGGACGAAAGCCCGAAAGGCTTTGGTCTGTTGCAGATGGATCATAACTTTGCCAGTTACCAGGATGTGATGGGCTGGTACGATAAACGCCCAAGCCTGTGGGTTGAGCCACGCAATGACTGGGGTAAAGGCGCGGTCAACCTGATGGAAATCCCCACCACTGGCGAGACGCTGGATAATATTGTCTGCTTCTGGCAGCCGGAGAAACCGGTGCAAGCGGGTGATGAACTGACGTTCCAGTACCGTCTCTACTGGAGCGCCGAGCCGCCGGTACGCACGCCTCTCGCGCGTATCTACGCCACACGTACCGGTATGGGCAGCTTTCCGGAAGGTTGGGCGCCGGGCGAGCATTTCCCACAGCAATGGTCGCGTCGTTTTGCCATTGATTTTGTGGGCGGTGACCTGAAAGCGGCAGCACCTAAGGGTATTGAGCCGGTGATCACGCTTTCAAGCGGTGTTGCGAAGCAGGTAGAGATCCTCTACGTGGAGCCGTTTGACGGCTACCGTATTTTGTTTGACTGGTATCCCACCTCAGACAGCACGCAGCCGGTTGATATGCGCCTGTTCCTGCGCACAAAGGACGATACGTTGAGCGAGACCTGGCTGTACCAGTACTTCCCGCCGCCGCCGGACAAACGCAAATATGTAGACGATCGCCAGATGCGATAAATGCAAAGCGGAGCACAGGCTCCGCTTTTTTACTGTGGGTGTTGTACCCAGGTTACGACGCGCACGCTTTGGCAAAACGTCAGTGAGACGGCTAGTTATCTCTCGTCAGGAAAGTGGGCCACCCAGTACGGTTTCACGGATCCCGGCCATGATCCTGTCGCCGGTTTCACTGCGCAGCTCGTTATACCAGTCGTGCGTTACCGCCATCTCCTTACCGTGTGTCACATCGCAGCGCCTGCGCGCTTTTAACACCAAATCTTTCACCCGTAAGGCGCGCTTTTGCTGGTAGCGCAGCAGGGCATCTTCCACACCCAGCGAATTAGTCTGCAACGCCATTGCCAGTACCACCGCGTCTTCCAGCGCCGCACAGCCGCCCTGGCCGATATCCGGCGTGGTGCTGTGCGCGGCATCGCCCAGCAGCGCAACACGCCCGCGCACCAGTTGTTCAAACGGATCGATGTCATGAATTTCCACACGGTTAATCGTTGCCGGGTCGAGTTGCATAATCAGCTTCTGCACCGGCGCAGCCCAGCCGCTGAAATAACGTTGTAAATCGGCACGTGCGCTTTCCCGGTCTTGCGCCAGCCCTTTAGGCAGCGGCACGTCAAAGAAAAAGTAAAAGCGGTTACCTGCCACCGGCATCAGCGATACGCGTTTACCTTCGCCCACATACGTGGTCCACTGCCGGGCAGGAGCGATAGCTTCATCAATGTCTACCAGCCCGTTCCAGTTAACGTAGCCTGCATAGCGGCGCTCGGTGGTAAAACCCAGTACCTGCGGGCGCACCACAGAATGGGTGCCGTCGGCGGCAATCAGCACATCGCCGTGGGCCACGTGACCGCTTTCAAACCAGGCGGTAACACCGTGCGCATCCTGCTCCACGCGCACCACGCGTTGGCCAAAGTGCACTTCGCTGCGGCCATAGTTTTGCAGCAGCATATCCAAAAGCGCTGCGCGTGCTACCGGAAAAGGGCGCTCGCCCACGCTTTTCACCAGCGGCTCCAGGCTGAATTGGGTCAGCGTTTGCCCGCGCAGATGTTCGCGATACGCCATGCTCTCCATACGCCCGCCTAAGGCCTGAAGTTGCGCTTTCATCCCCAGCCAGTTGAGGCATTTTACGCCGTTAGGCCAGATAGAAATCGCGGCGCCCACGGGTTTAATCTCTTTCACCGCTTCATAGACTTCGGTGTCAATACCACAGCGTTTAAGCGCGATTGCTGCGCTCAGGCCGCCAATGCCGCCGCCGGTAATAATTGCTTTCATCGTTGTCTCCTCAGGTTACAACAATGTTAAGCAAACGGCATGCCAGCGTTATCGCGCTGATTTCAGGTCTTTTTCACCACAATGGGGAGCGGCTGTGGTGCAAGGTTAGGTTTATGCACCGTAATACATCCCTTCAAGCTTCATGCCGTCAGGATCAAGAAAGAACACGGCATAATAGTCCTCATAATATTCGCCTGCCGGGTCAACAATAGCGACGTTATGTTGCTCCAGCCATGCCTGTAGCGCATCCACATCGTCGCGATTGCGTAGACTCCAGGCATAATGGTGAAAGCCCGGATCGCCTTTGCGGTAAGGATGTTTACCTCCCTGCGCATCCGCAGAGGCAATCCACAGCCGGGTTTTGCCATTGGTCCAGCCTGCCATGTGTGGGTAATCCCCCAACACGTCAAACCCAAGGAATGCCAGCAATTGTGAATAAAACTGCCGCGAGCGGTCAAAATCGCTCACCGACAGCACCAGATGGTCGACACCAGTAACCTCAGGCATACATGTCTCCAGTTATAGGGCAGCAATTGAGTATGGACCCGTATGCCGCTGGCAACAGGCGCAGCGGGGCGTTACTCTTATGGCATGGCCCATCTGGACAGGAAGAAACCGTGCAACCGAAACACAACTGGCAGGATGAAACGATAGTTGCCGACGCACACCTGAGCCTGCATTCCGTGAATGAGCGTTTTCTGGAACCGCTGTTTACGCTGATACAGCGCAATAAAACCTGGCTCCAGCAGTCAATGGACTGGCCGCAATACGTCAATAAACCTGAAGATACGCTCAAAACGCTGCGCGCCAATTACCTGCTGCACCATCGAGGGTTTAGCAAAATGTTTATGCTGGTGCTCGATGGCGAACTGGTCGGCGTGTTTTCATTTAACCAAATGGAGGCGGCGAGCCGGGCGGCATACATTGGCTACTGGATTGATAAAGCGGCGCAAGGGAAGGGCGTTGTCTCACGCGCGCTGGAGGCGATTATTGCAAAATACGTGCAAGAGGGGACGGTACGGCGCTTTGTCATCCGTTGTATTGTGACTAACGAGGCCAGCAACCGTGTGGCGTTGCGTAACGGCTTTACGCTCGAAGGGCGTCTGCGTCAGGCAGAATACCTCAACGGTGAGTTTCACGATCAGAACATTTATGCGCGCATTGTCGAGAGCGCTCAGACAATGCCGTAAAACGGCATGCGCGTGATGTGCTGATCGCCATTAAGTACTTTGTCACCCTGAATCTGAATAGCCTCACCAGCGCAGGCCTCAATGCAGGCGCGCTCGCTGACGCTGACATGGTCCTGTAGCAATACATTGCCGCAGATGCGTGCCTGACCACTTATATCAACGTGATTATCCAACTGAAGCGGCCCACCAATCAGCACCGCATCGTCACAAACAGTAATGTGATGTTTAAACAGGCAATTTCCCTCAACGCGGGCGTTGCCCGAGATGCGGGTGCTATAGCGCAAAGTAGGCGTCTCATCCAGTCCGTGCCCGGCAATAACCCGAGCGTGACCGTATACCTGGGCGCAGTCGCAAAGCCAGACATCGTTTTCTTCGTTGCCTTCAATAATGGCGTGGCCGTAGACCTCGGCACGGTGCTCAATAAAGGCGTAGCTTACCAGCGCGCTACCATAAATCTGAGACTGGTGAACGACCCGTGAGGCATGCACGCTGGCGCGGTCGGCAATGCGCAGGCGTTGCTCGCTGTCTGCCGTCAGGCCTTGCAGAGCAAGAATGTCGCAATCACTCACGTGGGCCACATCGCCAATAAAGCAGCACCCGCTGATGCGGCTGGCGCGCACGGTCGCATGCCCGGTGATATGGGCGCGGTGACCAATGCGTGAAGCATCAACGGTAGCACTCCCATCCACCCGCGCACCGTGGTTGAGAACGCACTCGCCGGTCAGAATGGCGTCTTCGGCAACACTCGCGTCGCCATAAAGCAGGCTGTTTTCGTCGTAAATCCAGCAGCAGCCATGTTGGCTTAGTTGCGACTCATC
>JALAGK010000336.1 GCA_022712475.1 Enterobacteriaceae bacterium | reverse complement strand
CGAATGTAACGGCTACTGGCGTCGCGTTGCCGGATTGGAGCTAGTGCAGAGCTAACGTTTACGGGCAGCCTGGCAGGGCTGCTCTCTACTATGTGCATTGATCCAGTCACTACCGGGCAACCGGTTCTCACTACCCGCCTCAGATATTAGTGATAATGGCATCTATCGCTACCAGAATATCACTTCTGAAATGGCTGATATTACAAACGAAATCCCCACGCTTAATCTTACGGGCATCAAGACAGGTAAGCGTTGGCGTGAAAATATAATATTCAGCGCCTTCAATACTCACCCGCGATGTAATTCGACTTTATTCCAGCGCCATCTCGCTATGCAATACCACGGATACCACCAATCTGGTGGCCAGACGGTCAAAAAAGTCATTCTGAAGAATAAGATAATATCGTCAGAGTGCATTGCTCTTCGCTGAAGGATTACGCCAGACGTCGAATTGTTTGGCCACGCCGGATTCCTTTAAAGACTCCCGAAAAAGTCGTCATCTGTAATAGTGCCAGCTTTTTCCATAAATGCGTTCATCACCTGCATATCCGCTTTTTCTTGCTGACGCTGGCGTTGTTTTTCTTCTGTCGCCTGAGCCAGAAGTGCATCAAGCGTCACCGACAGATTCATATCAAGACTGCGATCCTTCTCGACTAATGCAGCAGTGAGATACACGTTTGTACTTTTTTCTGGCCGTGGCGCGGGGCGGTTATTGTACTCATGGTCCTCTCCTTTGCGCACAGGTATGCGCATAATCATCATCGTCCCTGAACAAAAAACAACCACCACATCACGAGCAGGCGTCCAGAAATACAATGCAAATCCTGTAATGGCTCACTTTGCTAACCTTTCAGGGTAGGTTTTATGCACTATGTAAGGTCCAGTGCAGAGTCTCTGCACGACGACTTTATGACGCTGAAAACAAAGTGAGTCACTATGTCTGATAAAACCGTCATTCCATTTTCCGTACTTGACCTGGCGCCTATTCCTGAAGGCTCCAGCGCGCCAGAGTCGTTTCGACGCTCGCTGGAGCTGGCACAACTTGCTGAGAAACGCGGCTATCACCGCTACTGGCTGGCGGAACACCACAACATGGCAGGCATTGCCAGCGCCGCGACATCGGTGCTGATTGGCTATCTGGCCGCCAACACTACCACGCTGCACCTCGGCTCCGGCGGTGTGATGCTGCCTAACCATGCGCCGCTGGTCATCGCCGAGCAGTTCGGCACGCTGGCGTCGCTCTACCCCGGGCGTATTGACCTCGGGCTTGGCCGTGCCCCCGGCAGCGACCAGCGCACCATGATGGCGCTACGCCGCCACATGAGCCACCAGGATATCGACAACTTCCCGCGTGATGTGGCAGAACTGGTGGACTGGTTTGATGCGCGCGATCCGGCAACACCTGTGCGCCCGGTTCCCGGCTTTGGCACAAAAATTCCGGTGTGGCTGCTGGGGTCAAGCCTCTACAGCGCTCAGCTGGCCGCACAAATGGGGCTACCGTTTGCATTTGCCTCACACTTCGCGCCAGACATGCTGCTGCAGGCGTTGCACCTGTATCGCACCCATTTTCAGCCTTCAGAACGCCTTGAGAAACCGTATGCGATGGTGTGCATCAACATCACCGCAGCCGACAGCAACCGCGATGCAGAATTCCTGTTCACCTCCATGCAGCAGGCGTTTGTGAAGCTGCGTCGCGGTGAGAGTAGCCAACTGCCACCGCCGATTGAGGACATCAATAGTTTCTGGAGTCCGTCTGAGCAATACGGTGTACAGCAGGCGCTGAGCATGTCACTGGTAGGAGATAAAGCGAAGGTGCGACACGGACTTCAGTCGATTCTGCGCGAAACACAGGCAGACGAGATAATGGTTAACGGCCAGATTTTCGATCATGCCGCCCGTCTGCATTCGTTCGAACTGGTAATGCAGGTGTGTGAAGAATTGCTTCACTGAGCCGTCAAAAGCGGCTCAGTGAAGCAATAGCGACCGATTTGAATTCAGCAAAGTCCCGGCTGTCACGAAGCCGGGACATTGTCCGCTCGCGCAGGAAAGTGACAAACACATCGTAAATCGCCATCGCTTCTTCGTACTCACGTTTGCTGATAGCCAGCAGGAATATGACATATGCGGTCTCATCGCCCCACACAATGCCCTGTGGTGCCAGCACGGTATATACCACGGTGCGCCTGGCGAGCAACCCCAGTGAGTGCGGGAGCGCAATGCCCTCACCCAGCATGGTGCTCACGATGGCTTCACGCTCAATAACCGACGGCAGAAATTCGTGGTCAACATAGCCCTCAGCTTCAAGCTGGGCGCACAGTTCACTGAACAACATCTGCTGGGTCATGGGCTGGTCGATAATGCGAAAATGCTCTGCATCGAAATATTTTTCCAGCATCCACGGGCGCGTGCGGTCAACCAGCACCAGTTTGCCAATCTGGTCAAGCTGGTAATCGGTCGGAAACGGTGACATCACCACAATGGGCTTGTCTTTTTCGCTGGCGCGAGCGGTGGAAATCACAAAGTCTTCTTCAACACTCTCAAGCTGCTCATATTCACGCAGCGAGATAATGCGCGTGACTTCAAGCTGCGGGTATTTACGCAGCAGCATGGCCTGGATCATACGCACGGTGGAGTTGCCGGTGTCGCACACCAGCAGCACGTGCGGCTCACGCCGGTAGCCAATGTTGTAGTGCCGCTCAAGTCCTACGCCAATGTGCAGTACCAGGAACCCCACTTCGTTTTCGCTGATGATATACGGCGTGTATTTTCCCCAGCTCGAAACAGCGGCAAGGGTCATATCCCAGGCAAGCGGATAGTGCTGCTTGATGTTATCCAGTAGCGGATTAGGCAGGTTTATCTGGTAGCGCACCCGGGTAATCATGGTTTTGATGTGGGTGAGCAAGTCGGCGTGCAACTGCTCGTCAGTAAGCAAGTTGTAATTAAAGTGGGTATTAATGTAGCTCAGGATGTAATTTACCAGCGCTTCATCGTCGTCGGCACTGATAGCGCTAGGCGCCACCTCCTGAATCTGGCGTGCGGCAATGTGCACACACAGCCAGTTTTCCTCCGAGGCAGAAAGCGGCTTCCCGGCCAGGTTTTGTAACGCATGCGCGATATCACGTGCGGCAAAACGCACATTCTCGTCCACATCGTCTGCCGTAAAACCTGACAGCGGATAGCCTTCGCTGATGCGGCGTACCGCTACTGCACAGTACAAACAAATGAACTGCTCACCTTCGTCGGTCATACGGATGCGGTAGCGGCTAAAGCAGTCGTGAATGGTTGCGGCCATCTGCTGCGGTGCGCCAGCGTTCAGCGCTTCTTCAGTCAGTAGCGGGTTTTCATTGTCTTCAAGCCAAATCTGCCACAACAAATCAGTGAGGCTTGCACGAACCGACAT
>JALAGK010000335.1 GCA_022712475.1 Enterobacteriaceae bacterium | reverse complement strand
GTGTTCACTTCAGACGAGACGAGCCCGCGCCAGAATGGGCTGGTTATCACCGTAGACAATGACAGCGCCGTCGGCGCAACAACTGTCACTGCAGAGGCTACCCCCCTGACCGATGCCAGCGCAACAGGCCCTAAATCTCGTGCTCCGGGTGTATTTGCTACAAGTAGCGCCGCGACAACTGGCGTATCCACGACGGATGAACTCGCCACAAACCTTAAAAAGCAAACTGATACAGCTTTCTTAACGAAAAACCGCCCTCCAGATAACACCACAGGTACGACGGGTCTCTTCGCCAGTAAAACCAGTACAGCTGGCTCACACGGTGTGACAGTCACGATGAGTGATACAACGCCCGCCATTGCGTCACCCGCTACCAATGCCGTGGCGTTGTCTGAGACCACTCCAGCCCCGGTTAGCACCGCTGCTGCGGCCGCAGCGAGTACCGATAAAAAGACAAGCATCTCGGTTTCCACCGGTGAAGAGGGTATGCCGGGCTTTTATCCTGCTCCCGGTTCAGTGACCTTGACGGCGAGTTCAATCACTACCTCCGGTGACGGTGGAACCGGGATTTTTTCCGCTGAGGGAAGTGATATAAACGTGGAAACAAGCGTTATCGCCACCGCAGGACTGGGTGCTGCTGGCGTTTCTGCCGTCACGGGCGCCATTGCCGTGAGCGAGAGTGCCATCGCTACTGCGGGTGACGGTAGCGCCGGGGTTTTCTCGTCCGATGCGGGCACGGTGAGCGTGACCCGTTCCGCCGTTGCCACTGCGGGCGAAGGTGCCGCAGGCGTCGCGGCCATCGCCGGTTCCGCTTCTTTAGAAAATAGCACGGTAAGGACCATCGGAACTGAAAGCGCGGGGATTTTCGCAATAGCCTCTGGTACGGTTAATACCACTAATACCACCATTACCACATCTGGCGCTCATGCCCACGGTGTGTTTAGCAATAACAGTTCAGTCACGCTTAGCGGGGGATCGGTAACCACCCACGGCGCACAGAGCGCCGGGATCGTCTCCGAAACCGCAGGCACCGTGACGGCAAGTAACACTTCATTGATCACTACCGGTGATAGCGCCAGTGGCGTGACTGCCGACAGTGGTCTCGTCACCCTTGCTGATAGCGCAATACAGACCAGCGGCGCGGCCAGTACCGGTATTTTCTCTACCTCCACGGGCACGATTAACGCGACTAACACCACGGTCATCACTACTGGTGAAAGCGCCAGCGGGGTTTCTGCTGATAACGGGGCCATCGTGCTGACCGACAGTTCAGTGAACACCCGTGGCAGCGACAGCGCCGGGATTTTCTCTGCCTCGGCAGGCTCGGTTACTGCGGCTAACGCCACTATTGTTACCACCGGTGCCAACGCCAACAGCGTTTTTGCCGATAATGGCGCTGTCACGCTCACCGACAGTTCGGTGAACACCCGCGGCAACGCCAGCCACGGGATTTTCTCCGCCGCGGCAGGCTCGGTTACGGCTGCTAACACCACGATTATCGCCAGTGGCGATAATGCTAATGGCGTTCTGGCTAACAACGGTAGCGTCACGCTGACTGACAGTTCTATCAATACTCGCGGTAATACCGGCCACGGGATTTTCTCCGGTGCCGCAGGTGACGTTAATGCGACTAATACGACTATTCTCACCAGCGGTGAGAATGCCAGGGGCGTTTTCGCTGATAATGGCAAGGTCACATTGACCGATAGCCTGGTCAATACCCGCAACAACGCCAGCGTCGGGATATTTTCCGGGACCGAAGGTAGCGTCAGTGCAACTAACACAACCATTCTTACTAGCGGCGAGAATGCCAGTGGCGTTTTTGCGGACAATGGCAAGGTCACACTGACGGATAGCCTGGTCAACACCCACAACACCGCCAGTGTCGGGATTTTCTCTGGCAGCGCCGGCAGCGTTGAAGCAACCGGTACAGATGTCACAACGGCGGGCGAAAACGCGCATGCGTTGTCGGTCAACCAGGGAGCGATCGGTGTTAACAACGGTATGCTGAAAGCGGGCAAAGCCGCCGGGATCTTCGCCACAGGTAATAATGCAGACCTGCAAGCAGGAGAGGTAACGCTGAATGCCGTAACCGTTGATGCCGCGCAGTCTTCGGTGTTGAGTGAGGGCGGTATGCTCAATCTCAACGCGACGGAGACAACGTTCAATAGTGAGACCGGTCTCGTTCTGGACGTACGGGCTGACGCCACCATTCCGGAGAGCTACAGCAACGTCAACCTGAACGCTGATAACAGTATACTGAATGGTTCACTGGTGTCGGATAACACGCAAAACACCTCTACTGTGTCATTAAGTAATAACAGTACCCTGACGGGCCACAGTGAGAATATCTCTTCTGTTTCGCTCGACGGCACAAGCCGCTGGTACATGACGGGTAATTCTGACGTACAGTCGCTGACCAACAATGGCACCATCATTTTCAGTGAGCCAGACAGTGGTGATGATAAAACACGGGCGGTAAACGGGGATTACAAGACACTGACGGTGAACGGGGATTACGCCGGTAACGGTGGTATGCTCGTCATGAACACCCTATTGGGCGGTGACGGTTCTCCAACTGACAAGCTGATTGTGACTGGCAACGTTGCAGCAGGTGACACCAAAGTCGCCATTAACAATATGGGCGGCAATGGCGCCTGGACGGTTGACGGTATTGAAGTTGTCAGCGTCGGCGGCACTTCTGAAGGCACCTTCACCAAATCAGGTCGAATTGTCGCGGGTGCGTATGATTACGAGCTCGAAAAGGTCAATGAAAGCTGGTATCTGACGAACAAAGCGCCGGATGTCACTCCCCCTGATCCGGGTCCCGATCCAGAGCCAGATCCTGGTCCTGGTGAATCGCAGTACCGTCCGGAAACCGGTTCTTACCTGGCTAACATGCTGGCGGCAAACACCATGTTTGATCACAGCATGCAGGACAGACTCGGCGAAGGCAGCTATGCACGTACCGCTGATAGCGTACACGCTGACGGGATGTGGATGCGTCATGTCGGAAGCCATAACCGTTTCTATGATGAGTCAGGACAGCTGAAGGCCCGCACCAACCGTTACGTCCTGCAACTGGGTTATGACCTGGCGCAGTGGAGTTCCGATGCTGACGATCGCTGGCACGTAGGTGTAATGGGGGGCTACGGTAACGCACAGAGCAACATTCGCTCTGGCCTCACCGGCTACCGCGCCGACGGTAAAGTCGAAGGCTACAGCGCCGGCGTGTACGCCACCTGGGTTGAGTCTGACAGAGAGATATCAGGTGCCTATGTGGACGGCTGGGTACTTTATAACTGGTTTCGCAACACCATCAACGGTGAGCAACTGGCAACTGAGAAGTATGATTCCAAAGGCTTCACTGCCTCTGTGGAAGCAGGTTATACCGTACAGATGTCCCAGGGCGAGCGCGTAAGCAGCTGGCTGCAGCCGAAAGCTCAGTTGACCTGGCTGGACGTGAGTGCTGATAACCACCGTGAACAGAATGGCACCTGGGTGAGCGATGATACTGACGGTATGTTAAGAAGCCGCGTCGGTGTACGTACTTACCTCAAAGGCTACAGCGAGCTGGATGAAAACACCGATCGCGAGTTCCAGCCATTTGTTGAAGCTAACTGGCTGCACAACTTTGGCGACTACAGCGTGAAGATGGATGATGTCACCAACAGCATTGTGGGTGATAAAAACATCGGTGAGCTGAAGCTCGGCGTGGAAGGCAGACTTGCCGACGACTTTACCCTCTGGGGCAATGTCGCTCAGCAGGTGGGTAGCGCAGGCTACTCTGATACCAGTGCGATGTTTGGTACGCGCGTTAACTTCTGATAAGCCGCCTTCCTGGATGTAAATCATGTGGTGGGCCAGAACGCTCTGCGTTCTGGCCTTTTTGCCGTTGCTGCATACGCGCTGTCATGACAGATTTTATTGCCCACGTGTTTATCACTCAACCACGGTACATCCCCGTATAACACCATGATCATTTTCTGGTAAGTGGATGCGACTGCCTGCTATTACCAAATAGCCAGGCTCAGATGAAATCACTATTTCCACCTATAATTTACGCTTTATTCAGCAATTCAATCCACCCCAAGTGGGGATTTATTATATTAACCCTATTACTGGAACCATTTAATGCATTACTGGCAAAAGCTTCCGTATAATCCACTACTCAGCGGTTCAGCCTGTGAGCTGGAATTTCAAAACCAACTGACCTTCATCTATAAAAACGCTGTCATCCGTTTTTATGGCGGTCCTTTCACACAGAGAAAGATATACGATGAAAGGAAAGCTACACCCTCAGGCATTTCAATATAAGAGCATTAAGAATACGTGTAGTGTAATTAGTGAGCACTCCCATGCGTGCCGGATATTATCTTAGCGTGCATACCTGTTATGCCATGCTGTAACGATGGAATAATACCCTGACGGATATAACGTCAGAGCAGACCATCTTCAGAGGGGAAAATAACCCTTTAAGCCCCCCGTGCCGATCCCCCTGCATGGTGCGCATAGCGCCGGCAGGCTTCTGCGCAACAGGCGCGTAAAGGG
>JALAGK010000334.1 GCA_022712475.1 Enterobacteriaceae bacterium | reverse complement strand
TTACTCTACGGCGGCGAACTGGTGGTTGTACCCTATCTCGTCAGCCGCGATCCGCAGGCATTCCTGCGTCTGCTGAGTGAGAAAAAGGTGACGGTGCTCAACCAGACGCCGTCGGCGTTTTACCAGCTGATCGAAGCCGATCACGCTAACGAACGCGATCGTTATCCCTTAAGCCTGCGCAAAGTGGTGTTTGGCGGAGAAGCGCTGGATCTGAAACAGCTGGAACGCTGGTATGAGCGTCATGCGCCCGACGCCCCAACGCTGATTAATATGTATGGCATCACCGAAACGACCGTTCATGTGAGCTATCAGGCACTGACGCCAGAGATGGTGCGCACCGCGACAGGCAGCCCGATTGGCGTGGGTATTCCGGACCTGCGAATTTATCTGCTGGATGGCGCGCTACGCCAGGTGCCTCCTGGCGTTGAAGGCGAAATGTACATCGGTGGCGCAGGCCTGGCTCGCGGTTACCTGAACCGGCGCGATCTCAGCAGCGAGCGTTTTGTTGCTGACCCCTTTGGTGAGCCAGGTACTCGCATGTACCGTTCGGGCGATCTGGCTATCAGAGATAACCAGGGCGGGCTGCTTTATCTGGGGCGCGCCGACCAGCAGGTTAAAATACGCGGCTTTCGCATCGAACTGGGTGAAATTGAGAATACGCTGGCAAGCTACCCGGCGATTACCCAAGCTGTGGTACTGGTGCGAGAAGATACGCCAGGCAACCCACAACTGGTTGGTTACGTCACCAGCGACAACCATTGCGATATTGATAGCGCGGCACTCCTGTCGTTCGCCTCAGAAAGGCTCCCGGACTACATGCTGCCCGCCGCGATAATGCATGTCGAACGTTTTCCGCTGACCATTAACGGCAAGCTCGATAAACGCGCCCTGCCCGCACCGACCTTCAGCCACAGCCAGACCCACCGTGCGCCGCGCACGGCACAGGAAGAGATTCTGGCCGGGTTATTTAACGAAGTACTGGGCTGCGAGAGCGTCGGTATCGACGACAACTTCTTTATGCTCGGCGGCCACTCACTGCTTGCGATGCGCCTCATTGCGAGAATCGCCAGCGTTCTTGAGGTGGAGCTGCCAATCCGTGCGCTGTTTGAAAACCCGACTGTGGCCCAACTTGCCAACATACTAGCAAAAACCACGCACCAGAGCAGAGAGATGCTCACACCGCAACCGCGCGAGGCGTATTTACCACTTTCAGCGGCCCAGCAGCGTATGTGGCTGCTGGATAATATCGACAATAATCATTCGGCCTATAACATGCCGCTGGCGCTGCGCCTGCGCGGTCACCTCAACGATGCCGCCCTGCATCAGGCGCTGACTGACCTTGTGCAACACCATGAGATTTTGCGCACGACCTATCCACTGCACCAGGACGCACCGTACCAGCACATTTTGTCAGCCGATGCGGCCTGCCCTTCGCTGCAAACAAGCCAGGTCACCCGCGACACATTAATGGGCCATATTGACCAGGCGGCATCCCAACCGTTCAATCTGGCCTGCGATCTGCCGCTGCGCGGCTGGCTGTTCCATCTTGAAGATGCCGATGAGCATGTATTGCTGCTTGTGGTTCACCACATCGCCTGCGACGGTGGTTCACTGGCGCCGCTGCTGCACTCTTTGGCTACCGCTTACGCGGCACGCTGCGCCGGTAAGAAACCGGATTGGGCGCCGCTTGAGATTCAGTACGCAGACTATGCGCTCTGGCAGCGCAAAATATTGGGCGATATGCAGGACAGCACAACGGCAGGAGGCCGCCAGTTGGCCTTCTGGCGCGAGGCGCTGGCCGGTATTCCACAGGAACTCGAACTACCGACTGACCGCCCTCGTCCTTCAGTACCCAGCTATCGAGGCGGGCGTGTTAATTTTGAAATCGATCCCCTCTGTTATCAGCAACTGAGGCAGTTGGCGCGTGATGAGGGTGTGACACTCTTTATGTTGCTCCAGGCAAGCGTTGCCGCCTCGCTCCACCGACTCGGTGCCGGGGACGATATCACACTCGGTACAGGCGTTGCCGGACGCTCCAGTGAGGCCATGAACGCCCTGATAGGCTTTTTCGTCAATACGCTGGTCCTCAGGGTCAATTGTGCCGATAACCCAACCTTTAGCGATGTGCTGGCCAATGTGCGTGAGTTTATGCTGTCAGCATACAGCCACCAGGACGTGCCGTTTGACCGGGTGGTTGAAGAGCTGAATCCGGACCGTTCATCGTCACGGCATCCGTTATTCCAGGTCATGCTGGTACTGCAAAATAACGCCGCCAGCGAAACACGGTTTGCAGATTTAGTAGCAGAGCCACAACCGGTGGGCTTTACGCCAGCCAAATTTGACCTGACGTTTAACTTTGACGAACGTCGTGACGAAAACGGCGAGGTCTGCGCGCTGGATGGCCAACTGGAATATGCCGTTGATCTGTTCGAAAACCAGACAGCACAAATGCTGGTTCAGGCTTTCCAGCATCTGCTGTCGTTCATTACAGGGGCGCCATCAAGGCCCATCATGTATATTCCGATTTTGTATGTCGGGCAGCGTCAGTAT
>JALAGK010000333.1 GCA_022712475.1 Enterobacteriaceae bacterium | reverse complement strand
TTTTTATTTTTACGTTTATTAATCCCGACGATTCGGCTCGTTTTACGCGCTGAATTCAGGGACATTAAGGATAACCACAGATGTTCACCGACACTATCAACAAGTGTGCGGCGAATGCCGCACGCATCGCTCGCCTTAACCAAACCAACCCGTTCGCCTTCTGGCTGTCTTCTGCTATGGCCGGTGCCTACGTTGGGCTGGGTATTATTCTTATCTTCACCCTTGGCAACCTGATTGACCCGTCAGTACGCCCGCTGGTGATGGGTGCCACTTTCGGCATTGCACTCACCCTGGTCATCATCGCTGGCTCTGAACTTTTCACCGGCCACACTATGTTCCTCACCTTCGGCATCAAAACCGGTGCCGTCACTCACGGTCAAATGTGGCGTATTCTGCCGCAGACCTGGCTTGGTAACCTGCTGGGCTCGGTGTTTGTCGCTCTGCTTTACTACTGGGGCGGCGGCAGCCTGCTGCCCGCTGACAACAGCCTGGTGCACAGCGTGGCGCTCGCCAAAACCACCCAGCCTGCAATGGTGCTGTTCTTTAAAGGCGTGCTGTGTAACTGGCTGGTGTGTCTGGCTATCTGGATGGCAATCCGCAGCGAAGGCGCGGCGAAGTTTATCGCCATCTGGTGGTGCCTGCTGGCGTTTATCGCCTCCGGCTATGAGCACTCCATCGCCAACATGACGCTGTTTGCCCTGTCCTGGTTCGGCAACCATTCTGATGCCTATACCCTTACCGGTATCGGCCATAACCTGCTGTGGGTGACGCTGGGCAACACTCTCTCTGGTGCCGTATTCATGGGTCTGGGTTACTGGTATGCTACTCCACGCGCCGAGCGCCCTCGTGAGAAGAGTGCCGACGTAGCTGAACGCATCGCAAATTAATCGTGAGGAAATGCCGTGGATCATCTGCCCATATTTTGCCAGTTACGTAACCGCACCTGCCTGCTGGTTGGCGGTGGCGATGTTGCAGAACGCAAAGCGCGTCTGCTGCTTGAGGCAGGTGCACGGCTTATCGTTAATGCGCTCGACTTTTGCCCACAGTTTGATGCCTGGGCGCAGTCGGGCAAGTTAACTCTTGTACCGGGCGCGTTTAACGAGGCGCTGCTGGATGACTGCTGGCTGGTGATTGCCGCAACAGACGACGACGCGGTTAACCAACAGGTCAGTGACGCCGCCGAAACGCGCCGTATTTTCTGTAACGTGGTGGATGCGCCAAAGCAGGCTAGTTTCATCATGCCGTCCATCATTGACCGTTCGCCGCTGATGGTGGCGATTTCTTCTGGCGGGACCTCACCGGTGCTCGCGCGCCTGCTGCGCGAAAAGCTCGAGTCCCTGCTGCCGCTACATCTCGGTCAGGTCGCTCATTACGCTGGCACCCTGCGCCAGCGCGTCAAAAACACATTCGCGAGCATGGGCGAACGCCGCCGCTTCTGGGAGAAATTCTTTGTCAACGACCGCCTCGCACAGTCGCTGGCAAATCAGGACAGCAGCGCCGTGGCACACACCACCGAGTCGCTGTTTAGCGAGCCGTTGGAAAACCGCGGCGAAGTGGTACTGGTGGGTGCAGGGCCGGGTGACGCCGGTCTGCTGACGTTAAAAGGCCTACAGCAGATTCAGCAAGCCGACATTGTGGTTTATGACCGACTGGTGTCTGATGACATCATGAATCTGGTACGTCGCGACGCCGATCGCGTATTTGTTGGTAAACGCGCGGGCTATCACTGCGTGCCGCAGGAAGAGATTAACCAGATTCTGCTGCGTGAAGCCCAGCGTGGCAAGCGCGTGGTACGCCTTAAAGGCGGCGACCCGTTTATCTTCGGGCGTGGCGGTGAAGAGCTTGAAGCGTTATGCGACGCCGGTATCCCGTTCTCGGTGGTCCCTGGGATTACCGCGGCCTCTGGCTGCTCGGCTTATGCCGGTATCCCCCTTACCCATCGCGATTACGCGCAGAGCGTGCGCCTGGTGACCGGCCACCTGAAAGCCGGTGGGGATCTGCAATGGCAAAACCTGGCAGCGGAAAACCAGACGCTGGTGTTTTACATGGGGTTAAACCAGGCCGCGACTATCCAGGAAAACCTGATCAAGCATGGCATGTCGCCTGAGATGCCGGTAGCGCTGGTAGAAAATGGCACTGCGGTGGTCCAGCGCGTGGTGGATGGCCGCCTGTCGCAGCTTGGCGAGCTGGCCGGGCAGGTTCAAAGCCCCAGCCTGATTATCGTAGGCCGCGTGGTGGCGCTGCGCGAAAAGCTGAACTGGTTCTCAAACCACTAATCCTGGCCACTTTTTCTGGCACAAAAGGTCCGGGCAGTGCCCTGATGCCCGTCACTTAAACATGTTTATGAATAGAAATTCATTTAACGCTTAAAAAAGTGACGCTTTCTGAGGCCCGACTAGTCGGGCCTTTTTTCTTTCCTTTTGCAGACGAACGGCGCACGAATACCTTTTTAATGCGTACGGGCATGCTGTGTGGGGTTACTGACCCCCGCTGAAATCGGCGAACCGAAAGCCAGAAGACAAGGTCAGACCGCCACGGATGGCGGGCTGAGGCGACAAAATTGCCGGGAGCAATTTTGAACAATGCCGCAGGCGTTGGCCCCGAAGGGGCGAGGCCCAGGGATGGGCCGAGTAAACAGGAAGTCGAGTCG
>JALAGK010000332.1 GCA_022712475.1 Enterobacteriaceae bacterium | reverse complement strand
GTATGACACCCAGTACGCCATGGTCGACCGGGACGATGATGTCAAAATTGGCGTAAAATCAACGGCGATTTTATTTGGCCGCTACGACAAGCTGATTATCGGTATTCTACAGGCAGGCGTTGTGGCGCTGATGATTGCTATTGGTCTGCTCAACAGCCTCGGCGGCGCGTGGTACTGGGCGATACTGCTGGCGGCGGCGCTGTTTGTGTTCCAGCAAAAGCTGATTGCCGGGCGCGAGCGCGAGGCCTGTTTTCGGGCGTTTATGAATAATAATTACGTGGGGCTGGTGCTGTTTTTGGGCCTGATGTTAAGCGTGATGCCGCTGTAAGTTTCCTTGCTGTAAATAAAAGCGCCCGCCGGTTTACCGGCGGGCGCTTTTGTATTGCCTGAGTAACTTAGTCAGCAGCCGGTGTTGCGGCGGGTTCTTCCACAACTGCCGGTAGCGCACTGGCGCTTTCGATAGTCAGACGTACGTCAGAAGTCATCAGCTCAGACAGCAGCTGATAAATTTCCAGCGTACGTGAGGC
Organism: Enterobacteriaceae bacterium; assembly: GCA_022712475.1. Classification (GTDB taxonomy): domain Bacteria; phylum Pseudomonadota; class Gammaproteobacteria; order Enterobacterales; family Enterobacteriaceae; genus Tenebrionibacter. The sequence goes on along the minus strand of JALAGK010000332.1, from coordinate 5,593 downwards.
ATCGGCATCACCGCTGTCGCTGATGTAGCCTTCCTCGCGCAGCGTTTGGGCCAGCGTGGCAAAGACGGCTTTATCAAAGAACTCCGGCGCGTTGATACCGTGCAGCATCGACAGGCGCTGCGCCACGGTGCGGCTTTCTTTTTCAAGCGTACCGCGGTTAATGGCCGGGTTGGTGCTGAGTAACCAGAAGGTAATCGCGTAGCGCTGGATGGTTTCGCGAGCACCGGCTGCCAGCAGCTGGAGCGTGCGTGAATGTGTGGGATTCACCTGCACCGTGTCGTCATTGATAATCACCAGCTCCTGGCGCTGCATTTCGGCGAGCTGTGCATCTACCTGCTCGCTGAGTGCGTTATTGTCCCAGTGCAGGAACAGCTCAGCCTTCAGCATCGGGTACAGCATGGTGACCTGGCTTAAGAGCGCCTGGCGCGTGATATGACGGCTCTGGGCAATCATTAACGCCAACAGCGACGGCAGTATCAGCATATGCATGATGTTATTGCGATAATAGGTCATCAGCACCGCCTGCTCACGCGGCAGAATGATAATGTCGCCGATGGTGTCTTTCTCTACCTCGAACTTATTCATCTGAAGCGCATGGTCAATCAACGCGCTGGCGCTAGCGGTAGGTGCAGTAGAGTACAGCGAGTAAGGCACGTTGCGCATTAGCTCAAGATAGCACTCAAGTTGCTGTGTCAGCTGCTCACGGGTGAGCGAGCGCTGCCGCGAGGCCAGCAGGGCGGTACAGCACAGGTTCATGGCGTTGGCCGCACCGGCGTTATTGATATGCACCATCAGCTTAGCGGCAATCTCATTGACGGTTGGCGTGAGCCAGGCCGGGCGCACGGCCTCTATCGGGTCGATATCATCACGCCACTGCGGCACATGGTGATTCAGCCAGTTATTGAGAGGAATGGGCTCCCCGAAGTTTACGTAGCCCTGACCCAGGTTGCGCAGCTTACTCAGGCCGCGCACCATCTGCGGCAGACTCTCTTTTTCTTTGGTCGCGCCGCGCAGTTCTTTCGCGTACGTACCCACTTCCATCACGTGCTCATAGCCGATGTAAATCGGCACCAGCGTGATAGGGCGTGTACCGCCGCGCAGCATCGCCTGAAGCGTCATCGACAGTGTGCCGGTCTTGGGGGCCAGCAGGCGGCCGGTACGTGAACGGCCACCTTCCACAAAGTACTCTACCGAGTAGCCACGGCTGAACAACTCGCCGAGATATTCGCGAAAGACGGTGGAATACAGCTTGTTGCCACGGAAAGTGCGGCGAATGAAGAATGCGCCGAGGCGGCGGAAAATCGGGCCAGCAGGCCAGAAGTTAAGGTTAATACCGGCGGCGATATGCGGCGGCACCAGCCCCTGGTGGTAGAGCACATAAGAGAGCAGCAGATAGTCCATATGGCTGCGGTGGCACGGCACGTACACCAGTTCGTGGCCTTCATGCGCCAGCTGGCGCACGCGCTCGGCGTTGTGGACGTTGATGCCCTGATAAAGCCGGTTCCAGGTAAAACCCAGCACACGGTCGGTAATACGAATCGCTTCATAGGAGAAATGGGCCGCAATCTCTTCCATCAGTGCAATGGCATTCTGCTGGGCTTTCTCATGAGAAATCTTCTTGGTACGCGCTTCATCTTCTACCGCACGGGCGATAGCTTTTGACGCCAACAGCTTATTAAACAGATCCTGACGCGCCGGCAGACGTGGGCCAACGGCGGCAAGACGCAGGCGCGAGAAGTGCATACGCGCCACGCGCAGCAGCTTCTGAGCAATGCTCTTGTCGGTGCCATGCTCGGTCGCCATCCAGCGCAGCGACACCGGCGGTGAGAAGCGCACAAAGCTGTCGCGCCCCAGCCAGATAACGGCAAAGAATTTTTGAATGCCGTTGAGCATACGCAGCGGTGGGTTGGCTTCGCCTTTTTCACGACCCGGCGCGCGCCCGAACATCACCGACACTGGCACCATTTGCACATCCAACTGCGGATTGTTGCGGTGCAGGTCGAGATAATCGTGGAACAGCTTAATCGAGCCTTCTTTGGGCGTGTAATAGGTGAAAACGCGCGGGCCGCTGTGGGCGAAAACGTAGCGCGGGAGCACGGTACCGTCGATATCGAGCGGCTCCAGCGGGTCTGGCAAATCGTGCGCCAGACAGCGGTTACGCAGCGTCAGCAAATCTGCCTTCGAATTGTAAGGCAGAACGTACATAATAGGGCGCGAGGTATCCAGACCCAGCTCCGCGCACGGATCCGCCGGAATGGATTTGCTCTTGACCAGGATGCTTAATGGTAAATTAAGCAGTGTGTATAAAAATCGGGACCAGCCTGACATAAATGATGTAAAGCCTCTGGTTAATCATCCAAATGCGCTGCAAGAATACCAGATGCAACGCGGAATTTCTGTGGTGCCACTATAATCGAAGCGCTCTGGCATTGACGCTTATTTTTTTAAAAGGTTTCCTTTCATGGCCAATAATAACACCGGGTTTATCCGAATCATCAAAGCCGCAGGCTACTCCTGGAAAGGGTTTACCGCCGCCTGGCGTAACGAGGCCGCGTTTCGCCAGGAGGGCATTGCGGCGGTTATCGCGATTATTATCGCCTGTTGGCTGGATGTGGATACGGTTACCCGCGTCTTGCTCATTGGCTCTGTCGTGTTGGTGATGGTTGTTGAAATTTTAAACAGCGCCATTGAGGCGGTCGTTGACCGAATCGGCAGCGATTTCCATGAATTGTCCGGTCGGGCTAAGGATATGGGCTCTGCCGCGGTGCTGTTGACTATTGCGCTTGCCGTATTCGTCTGGGTGGCGCTGCTCTGGCGACATATTTTCTGATTTCTCAGGCAGGCCTGTATGTCAGGCCTGCTTTCCCTTTTGCTATCTGCCTTCCTGTTTCGCTTTTCTTATTTGCTGTTTTAGCACCTGCTTTTGCGAGCGAGGTCGATAAGCTGCTGGTTTTTTATCTTTTTGTGATTCCAAAATCGCCTTGTGCTGTATATACTCACAGCATGATTTTATATACACCCAGGGGGCGGGAATGAAAGCGTTAACAGCCAGGCAGCAGGAGGTGTTTGACCTCATCCGGGATCACATCAGCCAGACAGGCATGCCTCCCACGCGTGCAGAAATTGCGCAGCGTCTGGGCTTTCGTTCACCAAACGCCGCTGAGGAGCACCTGAAGGCGCTGGCGCGTAAAGGGGTGATTGAAATTGTCTCCGGTGCATCACGCGGTATTCGCCTGCTGGTAGAAGAAGAAGAGGGTTTGCCGCTGGTTGGTCGTGTCGCCGCAGGTGAGCCGCTGCTGGCACAGCAGCACATTGAAGGTCATTACCAGGTTGACCCCTCTTTGTTCAAACCCAATGCGGATTTCCTGTTGCGCGTTAGCGGCATGTCGATGCGCGATATCGGTATTCTTGATGGCGACCTGCTGGCCGTGCACAAAACCCAGGAAGCGCGCAACGGCCAGGTGATTGTGGCCCGCATTGAAGACGAGGTGACCGTTAAACGCCTCAAGAAGCAGGGCAACATGGTTTACCTGCTGCCAGAAAAGAGCGTATTTGAACCGATTGAAGTGGATCTGCGGGATCAAAACTTCTCTATCGAAGGCCTTGCTGTGGGGGTGATTCGCAACGGCGAATGGCTCTAAGTCTGTCTGGCATCCTCCCTTTTTTCGTGACGCGCCTTCGCGCGTCACGGCTTTTCTAATCTTGTTATCGTTCTCACCCGCTGGTGGATAAGCCAATGCTCATGCTACGCAAAACAGACAAAGCGCTCTGGCGGCTTGCACTGCCAATGATCTTCTCCAATATCACCGTACCGCTGCTTGGGCTGGTGGATACAGCGGTAATTGGCCATCTGGACTCTGCGGACTATCTTGGCGGTGTGGCAATAGGCGCTACTGCGACCAGCTTTCTGTTTATGTTGCTACTGTTCTTGCGTATGAGCACCACCGGGTTGACGGCACAGGCGTATGGCGCAAAAGACCCGCTGGCTCTGGCCCGTGCGTTGGTACAGCCGCTGCTGCTGGCGTTGGGGGCAGGGGTGCTGATTGTCGTGCTGCGTACGCCTCTTATTGAGCTGGCGTTGCAGGTGGTGGGCGGTAATGAACAGGTGTTGCACCAGGCGCGGCGTTTTCTGGAAATCCGCTGGCTAAGCGCCCCGGCATCGCTGGCAAACCTTGTTTTACTGGGTTGGCTGCTGGGCGTGCAATACGCCAGAGCGCCGGTGATTCTGCTGGTGGTGGGTAATGTGCTTAACATTGTACTGGATCTGTGGCTGGTGATGGGCCTGCACATGAACGTGCAGGGCGCGGCGCTGGCGACGGTGGTGGCTGAATACGGCACGCTGTTAATTGGTCTGGTGATGGTGCGCAAAGTATTGCGCCTGCGTGACATTCCTTTCAGCCTGCTAAAGCAGGCTGTACACGGCAATATTCGCCGCTTGCTGGCGCTGAACCGCGACATCATGTTGCGTTCGCTGTTACTACAAATCTGTTTTGCTTCCATCACCATTTTTGGCGCCCGACTTGGTGGTGAGATTGTGGCGGTGAACGCTGTGTTGATGACGCTACTGACGTTTACTGCCTATGCGCTGGACGGTTTCGCCTACGCGGTAGAAGCACACTCCGGGCGTGCCTTTGGTGCGCGTAACGGAGGGCAGCTGCTGGAGGTCTGGCACGCAGCGTGCCGCCAGGCGGGCATTGTTGCACTGTGTTTTGCCGCCATTTACGCCGTTGCAGGGCAGTATATTGTGGCGCTACTGACCTCCCTGCCTGAGCTGCGCGCGCTGGCAAGCCACTATCTGCCCTGGCAGGCGATTTTACCGGTGGTGGGAGTTTGGTGCTATTTGCTCGATGGCATGTTTATCGGGGCGACCCGCGGGGCGGAGATGCGTAACAGCATGGCGGTGGCAGCGCTGGGTTTTGGCCTGATGTTACTGACGCTCCCCTGGCTTGGTAACCACGGCCTGTGGCTGGCGCTGGCCGTGTTCCTGGCACTACGTGGGCTGTCGCTGGGTTTTATCTGGCGGCGCCACTGGCGCAATGGCACCTGGTTTAACGCTGACAACGCACGCTGACTGTGCGTGATATCGCTTCCCTTTAATCAGCTGCAGTCTATCTGCGTTCTGGTGTTGAACGTCAGGTTTTACACCGCGATATGGTTAAACATTCTTAAAAATAACCAGAACGCAAAATCCTTGTCTAAAATTTAGTTCAGAAACACGCATTATGAATGCCTGATGGCAGGCATCTGGTAGTCACAGCAAACTGACAAGGAGCCTTATGATGAATAAAGATGAAATCAGCGGTAACTGGAAACAGTTTAAAGGAACAGTGAAAGAAAAATGGGGCAAGCTCACCGATGATGACATGACGGTTATCGAAGGTAAGCGTGACCAGCTGGTTGGTAAAATCCAGGAACGGTATGGATACCAGAAAGATCAGGCAGAAAAGGAAGTCAGTGACTGGGAAACCCGTAACGACTATCGCTGGTAACCCTCACTCACCCTCAAGTGTGTAGACCTTCGGGTCATATGCCTGGTACAGGGATGTACCGAATTCCCCTCAACGTCCGCGTTTTTTCACCGTAATACTATGAT
>JALAGK010000331.1 GCA_022712475.1 Enterobacteriaceae bacterium | reverse complement strand
GGGTCATAAGGCATCCGACGGTAAAACGCGCATCACGGCGGCCACCAAGTTCTTCATTTATACCCAGGCAAGCGGTCTGGTCATGCTGATTGCCATTCTGGCGCTGGTGTTCGTACACCACAATGCGACCGGCGTGTGGACCTTCAGTTATGAGCAACTGCTGAAAACCCCGATGTCTGGCGGTGTGGAATATCTGCTGATGCTCGGCTTCTTCATTGCTTTTGCGGTGAAAATGCCGGTGGTGCCGCTGCACGGCTGGCTGCCGGATGCGCACTCTCAGGCGCCAACCGCGGGTTCTGTTGACCTCGCAGGTATTCTGCTTAAGACCGCAGCTTATGGCCTGTTGCGCTTCTCGTTGCCGCTGTTCCCGAACGCGTCTGCTGAGTTTGCACCGATTGCGATGTGGCTGGGTGTGATTGGTATCTTCTACGGCGCGTGGATGGCGTTCTCTCAGACCGATATCAAACGTCTTATCGCGTACACCTCCGTTTCCCACATGGGTTTTGTACTGATTGCTATCTACACCGGTAGCCAGCTTGCTTATCAGGGCGCGGTCATTCAGATGATTGCACATGGTTTGTCAGCAGCGGGGCTGTTCATTCTGTGTGGGCAGCTCTACGAGCGTCTGCACACGCGCGATATGACCCAGATGGGCGGTCTGTGGGGCAAAATCAAATGGCTGCCAGCCATGTCGATGTTCTTCGCGGTAGCGACGCTGGGTATGCCGGGTACCGGTAACTTCGTGGGCGAATTCATGATTCTGTTCGGCAGCTACAAAGTGGTGCCGCTTATCACGATTATCTCTACTTTTGGTCTGGTGTTTGCCTCCGTGTATTCGCTGGCGATGCTGCACCGTGCCTACTTCGGTCAGGCGAAAAGCGAAGCGGCGAAGCAGGATATTGAAGGCATGACGCTGCGTGAACTGTTCATTATTCTGCTGCTGGTGGCATTGTTGGTGCTGCTGGGCTTCTATCCACAGCCGATTCTGGACACCTCACACGCTGCAATGAGCAATATTCAGCAGTGGTTCACCAGTTCAATTTCAACTACAAGGCCGTAATTCGCTCATGACTTTAACTGCTCAACATCTGATAGCGCTACTGCCGCTGTTGATCGTCGGATTGACAGTCGTGGTAGTGATGCTCTCCATAGCGTGGCGCCGTAATCACTTCCTGAACGCGACGCTGTCGGTTATCGGTCTAAATGCCGCGCTGCTGTCGCTCTGGTTTGTCGGCCAGGCGGGGGCGATGGATGTCACACCACTGCTGCGTGTAGATGGGTTCGCGATGTTTTACACCGGGCTGGTGCTGCTGGCGAGCCTTGCGACCTGTACGTTCGCCTATCCGTGGCTGGAGGGTTACACCGACAACCAGGAAGAGTTCTATCTGCTGGTGCTGATTGCCTCCCTGGGCGGCATTCTACTGGCAAATGCAAACCACCTGGCGGCGCTGTTCCTCGGTATTGAACTGATTTCGCTGCCGCTGTTTGGTCTGGTTGGTTATGCGTTCCGCCAGAAGCGTTCGCTCGAAGCCAGTATTAAATACACCATCCTGTCCGCTGCCGCGTCGTCGTTCCTGTTGTTTGGTATGGCGCTGATATACGCGCAGTCTGGCGACCTGTCCTTTGGTGCACTGGGTAATAGCCTCTCAGACGGTATGCTGCATGAGCCGCTGTTGCTGGCGGGTCTGGGTCTGATGATTGTAGGTCTTGGCTTTAAGCTTTCACTGGTGCCGTTCCACCTGTGGACGCCGGATGTGTATCAGGGCGCGCCTGCGCCGGTTTCGACTTTCCTTGCCACTGCGAGCAAGATTGCTATCTTTGCCGTTGTGATGCGTCTGTTCCTCTACGCGCCGATGGGTGAAAGCGAAGCCGTGCGTGTGGTGCTGGGCGTGATTGCGTTTGCGTCTATCATCTTCGGTAACCTGATGGCGCTGAGTCAGTCCAACATCAAACGTCTGCTCGGTTTCTCCTCTATCTCCCATCTGGGCTACCTGTTAGTCGCACTGATTGCGCTGCAAAGTGGTCAGATGTCGATGGAAACCGTAGGTGTGTACCTGGCCGGCTATCTGTTCAGCAGCCTGGGCGCGTTTGGTGTGGTCAGCCTGATGTCCAGTCCGTATCGCGGCCCGGACGCGGATTCACTGTTCTCTTATCGCGGCCTGTTCTGGCACCGTCCGGTGCTGGCGGCAGTGATGACAGTGATGATGCTGTCGCTGGCAGGTATCCCGATGACGCTTGGCTTCATTGGTAAATTCTACGTGCTGGCGGTAGGCGTTGAGGCGCATTTGTGGTGGCTGACGGCGGCCGTCGTGATTGGCTCAGCGATTGGTCTTTACTACTACCTGCGTGTGGCAGTAAGTCTGTACCTGAGCGCGCCGCAGCAGCTTAACCGCGATGCACCGCACGACTGGGCATTTAGCGCAGGCGGCATTGTGGTGCTGATTTCTGCACTGGTGGTGTTGGTACTTGGCGTATGGCCGCAGCCGCTGATTAGCCTGGTTCAACTGGCTCAGCCGCTGATGTAATCCGCGCTAATCTCTTAATAATCAACGGCCCTGTTTTTACAGGGCCGTTTTTTTATGTGCAGAGTAAACCTGGTAACAAGCGTAGGTTATGTATTGGGTAGGCTATTGAGTTTTGCTGTTTCAGAGCGATAAAGTAGGTGTCTCATTTTCACAGATACACAGTATGACAACTGTCGTTATCAGTTTTATCAGTGCAGTAGCAGTTGGTGCCAGGACGGCAGGTACGCCTAAGCATATTTCCGTGCTTACCGGTGGAATTGGCAAGGGGCAAAAGTAGTTGGTGAGGGGAGTAAATCTGACTCATTAATATCTGAATAAAAAGTGCATAAGGCTTATCAGCTGCCAAAGCCACTGGCATATATGACGGCACGATAATGGTAGCGGGAGTGTCTACCCTGCCCGGGGGCTATGACAGAAGAAACGGATACCCACACCACACCTCGGTCACATAGCACAATTGCGATGGGGGGCTTAGTGCGGGGTTAGGCCTTATAAAAGCCGCATTACTGATTATCAGCACGTTGCTGCAACACCCTTTTATTTTTCGTAGATGTAACTCTCTGATTTTTAATGGGTGAAAAACGGCGCCAGAAAAAGGGTTTAAAGTGGTAATTAACGGCTTTTTACTTACAGTTCAAAAGGATATGATTATTTGGCTCTAGTTCACTGCCGTACAGGCAGCTAAGAAGTAGGGTCATCAATAGTAATAGGATAAAATACCGTTCACTGC
>JALAGK010000330.1 GCA_022712475.1 Enterobacteriaceae bacterium | reverse complement strand
GTCGAGTTCATCCGTGACAAAGTGCACTGACGTACCGTGCTCTTCATCACCGTTTTCCAGAACTTGCTGGTGAGTGTAAAGGCCTGGGTATTTCGGCAGCAGCGAAGGATGGATGTTGATTAAGCGCCCGGTATAGTGTGCGACAAACGCCGGACTTAAAATACGCATATAGCCCGCAAGCACCACGACATCCGGTAAGTATGCGTCAATCTGGCGCATAAGCTCGCGGTCAAAGGCCTCGCGCCCGTCAAACTCGGCGGGCGACAGCGCGTGAGCAGGGATATTGGCCGCTTTGGCGCGTTCGAGGCCGTAAGCATTGGTCTTGTTACTGAAAACCGCACTAATGGTGCCGTTGATACGCTGCTGTTGGCAGGCATCGATAATCGCCTGCAGATTGCTTCCGTTGCCGGAGATAAGCACCACTATGTGTTTCATTACTCGATGACCACGCGTTGTTCACTGTCGGATGCTTTGATCATACCGATTTTCCACGCCTTTTCACCCAGATTGTTAAGCAGTTCAACGGCCTTGTCTGCAACACTCGCGGGCAGCGCAATCACCATGCCGACGCCGCAGTTAAAGGTACGGTACATCTCATGGCGGCTAATGTTACCCGCCTGCGACAGCCAGTTGAAGACCTGCGGCCATTGCCAGGAAGACTCATCAATAATGGCCTGGGTGTTGTCTGGCAGTACACGCGGGATGTTTTCCCAGAAGCCGCCACCGGTCAGGTGCGCAATAGCGTGCACTTCCAGTGCTTCAATCAGCGCCAGCACGGATTTAACGTAAATGCGCGTCGGGGCCAGCAGGTGGTCGGCGAGCGGTTTGCCGCCAAGGTCGGTAGTGAGTGGGTCACAGCCGCTGACTTCAATCACCTTACGCACCAGTGAATAGCCGTTGGAGTGCGGGCCACTGGAGGCCAGCGCCACAAGCACGTCGCCGTCGGCCACTTTGCTGCCGTCAATAATCTCTGCTTTTTCAACTACGCCCACGCAGAAACCCGCCACGTCGTAGTCTTCGCCGTGATACATGCCCGGCATCTCGGCCGTCTCGCCACCGACCAGCGCACAGCCGGATTGCAGGCAACCTTCGGCAATACCGCTAATCACACTGGCGGCCGTGTCCACGTCCAGCTTGCCGGTTGCGTAGTAATCAAGGAAGAACAGCGGTTCCGCGCCCTGGACGACCAGGTCGTTGACGCACATGGCAACAAGGTCGATACCGATAGTGTCGTGACGCTTAAGGTCCATTGCCAGACGCAGCTTAGTACCCACGCCGTCAGTGCCGGAAACCAGCACCGGCTCGCGGTATTTCTGGGGCAGGGCGCATAGCGCGCCGAAGCCGCCCAGTCCGCCCATGACTTCCGGGCGGCGGGTTTTCTTCACCACGCCTTTAATTCGGTCTACCAGAGCGTTGCCTGCATCGATATCAACACCGGCGTCTTTGTAGCTGAGAGAGGTTTTTTCGGTCACTGCTGAGTCCCCACGCGGTTGGGTAGATAGAAAACGCGGAGATTCTAACAGCCCAGGCAAACGTTTGCGAGGCTCTTGTGAGGCGGCAAAAGAAATCATTACTCTATACTCATTCGGGCTACCTTGATCCCTTACGTATGGCGCAGCGGGAAAAAAGCGGTATAATCCCGCGATTTTTTTTGTGGTTGCCGCATTCGAGGAGAACAGCGCATGAAAATAGTGGAAGTGAAACACCCGCTCGTGAAACACAAACTGGGCCTGATGCGTGAGAATGACATCAGCACCAAGCGCTTTCGTGAACTGGCTTCTGAAGTGGGCAGCCTGCTGACCTATGAAGCGACCGCAGATCTGGAAACCGAAAAGGTCACCATCGAAGGCTGGAACGGCCCGGTGGAAATCGATCAGATCAAAGGCAAGAAAATTACCGTAGTGCCTATCCTGCGCGCGGGTCTGGGCATGATGGAAGGCGTACTGGAGCACGTACCGAGCGCACGTATCAGCGTGGTGGGTATCTACCGTAATGAAGAAACGCTGGAGCCGGTGCCGTATTTCCAGAAGCTGGTGTCTAACATCGACGAGCGCATGGCGCTGGTGGTAGACCCGATGCTGGCAACTGGCGGCTCAATGATTGCCACTATCGATCTGCTTAAGCAGGCAGGTTGCAGCAGCATTAAGGTACTGGTGCTGGTGGCGGCTCCAGAAGGTATCGCGGCGCTGGAAAAAGCGCACCCGGACGTGGAGCTGTACACCGCCTCCATTGACCAGGGCCTTAACGAGCATGGATACATTATTCCTGGCCTCGGCGATGCCGGTGACAAAATATTTGGTACAAAATAATAAAAGCAGCCGACTTCGAAAGTCGGCTTTTTTTTGGTTTTTCTGACTACAACAACAGAGGAAGATTTTATGACGCGCCGCGCTATTGGGGTGAGTGAACGACCGCCGTTATTGCAGACCATTCCCCTTAGTTTGCAACATCTGTTTGCGATGTTTGGGGCCACTGTGCTGGTTCCCATTCTGTTTCATATCAACCCGGCCACCGTTTTGCTGTTTAACGGCATTGGCACGTTGTTGTATCTCTTCATCTGTAAGGGCAAAATCCCAGCCTATCTTGGCTCCAGTTTTGCGTTTATCTCACCGGTACTGCTGCTTCTGCCGTTGGGCTACGAGCTGGCGCTGGGCGGTTTTATCGTCTGCGGCGCGCTCTTTTGTCTGGTAGCGTTGATTGTGAAAAAAGCGGGTACCGGCTGGCTGGACGTGATGTTCCCACCGGCGGCGATGGGTGCGATTGTGGCGGTTATTGGTCTGGAGCTGGCGGGCGTGGCGGCCAATATGGCTGGCCTGCTGCCTGCCGACGGCCAGTCTGCCGATGGCACCACCATTACCATTTCACTGGTGACACTGGCGGTCACGGTGTTTGGCTCGGTCCTGTTCCGTGGCTTTCTTGCTATCATTCCTATCCTCATTGGTGTGCTGGCGGGCTATGCGCTTTCCTTTGCGATGGGCGTGGTAGACGTAACACCGATTCGCGATGCCGCCTGGTTTGCGCTGCCGACGTTCTATACGCCGCGTTTTGAGTGGTTTGCGGTTTTCACCATTCTGCCTGCTGCGCTGGTGGTGATTGCGGAACATGTGGGTCACCTGGTGGTGACGGCTAACATTGTGAAAAAAGATTTGATTCGCGACCCGGGCCTGCACCGTTCCATGTTCGCCAACGGCCTGTCTACCATGTTCTCCGGCTTCTTCGGCTCCACGCCGAACACCACATATGGTGAAAACATTGGCGTGATGGCCATTACCCGCGTGTACAGCACCTGGGTGATTGGTGGCGCGGCAGTTATCGCCATTTTGCTGTCCTGTGTGGGCAAACTTGCGGCGGCTATCCAGATAATCCCGGTGCCGGTGATGGGCGGTGTATCGCTGCTGCTGTACGGTGCGATCGGGGCTTCCGGTATCCGCGTGCTGATTGAATCAAAAGTGGATTACAGCAAAGCACAGAACCTGATTTTGACTTCGGTGATTCTGATTATCGGCGTCAGCGGGGCGAAGGTGCATATTGGTGCCGCTGAACTCAAAGGCATGGCGCTGGCAACCATCGTGGGTGTGGCGCTGAGCCTTATTTTCAAGCTCATCAGCGTACTGCGCCCGGAAGAGACCGTGCTCGATCCGGATGATAGCGACGAAGCACGATCGTAATGCTTTTACGGGCGGTATCTGCCGCCCGGTTCTCACATCAGCCTGAGTTGTGATAAACTCATCGCGTTTTTCTGTAAGCTCAGGCTGAGGTCTCCTCTGAATACACCGGCACAGCTCTCCCTGCCACTTTATCTCCCCGATGATGAAACGTTCGCAAGTTTCTGGCCGGGTGGTAATCCCTCTTTACTTGCCGCACTGCACAACGTATTGCACCAGGAACACAGCGGTTATCTCTATTTCTGGTCGCGGGAAGGGGGCGGGCGCAGTCATTTGCTCCATGCAGCGTGCGCTGAATTGTCGCAGCGCGGTGAAGCTGTGGGCTATGTGCCGCTTGATAAGCGCACCTGGTTTGTACCGGAGGTGCTGGAAGGGATGGAGCAACTCTCGCTGGTGTGCATTGATAATATTGAATGTGTGGCCGGTGACGATCTATGGGAAATGGCCATCTTCAACCTTTATAACCGGATTCTGGAGTCCGGTCAGACGCGGCTTTTAATCACCGGCGACAGGCCGCCGCGTCAGCTTAACCTGCAACTGCCAGACCTGGCATCACGTCTTGATTGGGGGCAGATTTACCGTCTACAACCGCTGTCTGATGATGACAAATTGCAGGCTTTGCAGCTACGTGCCAGGCTGCGTGGTTTTGAACTGCCAGAGGACGTGGGCCGTTTTCTGCTCAAACGCCTCGACCGTGAAATGCGCACGCTGTTTACCACGCTCGATCAGCTCGATCGCGCTTCCATTACCGCCCAGCGCAAGTTGACCATTCCTTTCGTCAAAGACATTCTTTCACTTTAACGCCCGCAGTGCGGGCGTCAGTCTTACTGCACTATCTCCAGCACCTGCTCCGGCGGGCGGCCAATGCGCGCCTGGCCGTTGGCAACCACTATCGGGCGCTCCATCAGCTTTGGGTTGTCGACCATTGCCTGAATCAGAGCCTGCTCTGAGAGCGTGCTATCGGCAAGGTTAAGTTGTTGGTAGAGATCGTCTTTGGTGCGCATGAGTTCGCGTGCGCTGCTCATGCCCAGCATGTGTAGCAGCGAGGTGAGGGTTGCCGCGTCCGGCGGCGTGTCCAGATACAGCACCACATTTGGCTCAATGCCGTTAGACTTAAGTAGGCTGAGCGTATCGCGGCTTTTGGAGCAGCGTGGGTTATGGTAAATCGTGACCGGTGTGGACATCGTTTCTCCTTTATCCTTTCTGGTATTGCGCATAGCGCTGTTGCAGACGGCGCAGCTGATCAATACGGGCGTCATAGCGCTGTTGTTGCAGGCTGCCGGTTTTGACCTGAGAGCTTGCGCTACTGAGAGTGGTGATAGCCTGATCGAGTTGCCCTTGCAATGCCAGTAGCTCAGCGCGCGCGGCCAGTTCCTGATCGCGATTATTGAGCGCGGCCTGCGCCTGCGCCAGCAGATCCCAGCCGTTGGTATCATCAGGATGGGTGAAGGTATAGCGGTTAAGGATCGTTGCCGCCGGGCCGGGTTGTTTGTTTTGCAGGTAGGCGTTGGCGAGGTTGATTTGCAGCACCGGATTATTACGTAAATCTTTTGCGCTATTGAGGCGGGCAATGGCCTCACTGGCCTTGTTTTCACCAAGACTGATATCTGTTGCCAGGTCGAGATACCACGGATTATCTGGCTGTGCACTCAGCAATGGTTGAAGCAGCTGGCGCGCCTGGGCATTGTTATTATTCTGCATCGCCAGCAGAGCGCGACCATACTGTGCGGCCTGCTGCTGGCGTACATTGCCTTTGGCGAGCTCATCAAGCAGGTCATTGGTCAGTTGGTTTTTACCGGAGTTATACATGCCGAGTACGCGCACCTTCGCCATATAAAAATCTTCAGACGATTGCACCACCATCGGGCGCATCTGGTTGGCGCGGTTACGGGCATCAGAAAGGCGGCTTTCCGGTAAGGGGTGCGTAAGCAGGATTTCGGGTGGGCGGCTGGAGTAGCGCGCCTGATCCAACAGTTTATCAAGAAACGCGGGCATAGCCTGCGGATCGAAGCCCGAGCGTTGCAGTACCTGGATGCCGATGCGATCCGCTTCCTGCTCGTTTTGTTGGGTAAAGCTGATCATGCCCTGACGTGTGCCGGCCAGCGTGCCGGTGAGAGCGGCCATACCTGCCTGCGGGCTTGCCATCGCCAGTAAAATAGAGCCGAGCGCGCCCACCCAGGTCAGCGGCGCGCTGCGCTTCTGGTCTTCCATTGCGCGCGCCAGGTGGCGCTGAGTGACGT
>JALAGK010000329.1 GCA_022712475.1 Enterobacteriaceae bacterium | reverse complement strand
TGACAGAGGTGAGTAGCTTGCACCGCTGGTTGACGCGCTAACCCGCTACTGGTTTAACCCGGCAGCGATCAGCCAGCATTTTATTATCCCGGGCGCGGTAACCATTATCATGACGGTAATCGGCGCTATTCTCACCTCGCTGGTCGTGGCGCGCGAGTGGGAGCGCGGCACCATGGAGGCGCTACTTTCAACCGAAGTGACCCGCACAGAGCTCTTACTGTGCAAACTTATCCCCTATTACTTCCTCGGCATGCTGGCCATGCTTATCTGCATGCTGGTTTCGGTGTTTATTCTCGGCGTGCCCTACCGCGGCTCGCTGCTGGTGCTGTATGTCATCTCCAGCCTGTTTCTGTTGAGCACGCTCGGCATGGGGCTTTTGATTTCCACACTCACGCGCAACCAGTTTAACGCCGCCCAGGTGGCACTTAATGCTGCGTTTTTGCCCTCAATCATGCTGTCAGGATTTATTTTCCAGATAGACAGCATGCCTGCAGTTATCCGCGCAGTGACCTATATCATCCCAGCACGCTACTTTGTCAGCACACTACAAAGCCTGTTTCTGGCAGGCAATATTCCCATTGTGCTGCTGATAAATACGCTATTTCTCATCGCCTCGACGGTGATGTTTATCGGCCTGACCTGGCTTAAAACCAAACGTCGTCTTGACTAAGGAAGTGAGCGCTATGCTGTACCGCTTATGGACGCTGATTCGCAAAGAGCTACAGGCGCTGCTGCGCGAGCCGCAAACGCGCGCTATCCTTATTCTGCCCGTGATTTTGCAGGTGGTGTTGTTCCCGCTTGCTGCAACACTTGAAGTAAATAACGCCACTGTTGCGGTATACAGTGAAGATAACGGCAGGCATTCCATTGAACTGACTCAGCGTTTTGCAAAGGCCAAAGCCTTTAGCCATGTTCTACTGCTGAAAAGCCCGCAGGAGATTCGCACAACGCTCGATACCCAAAAAGCGCTGCTGCTGATTCGCTTCCCGGCGAATTTTTCGCGCGATATCGACCAGGGACAAACCGGGAAAATGCAGCTCATACTCGACGGGCGCAACTCCAACAGCGCGCAGATTGCCGCCAACTATTTGCAACAGATAGTCAAAAACTGGCAGCTGGAAATGACCTCAAATAAGCCTAAACCCAACAATAGCGAGCTGATTGTGCGCAACTGGTATAACCCAAATCTGGATTACAAATGGTTTGTCGTGCCCTCGCTTATTGCCATGATTACGACCGTTGGCGTTATGATTGTCACCTCGCTGTCGGTAGCCCGCGAACGAGAACAGGGTACATTGGATCAATTGTTGGTTTCACCGCTCGCGACCTGGCAGATTTTTGTTGGCAAAGCGGTACCCGCTCTGGTGGTAGCCATGTTTCAGGCCACCATCGTGCTGCTGGTCGGCATTCTGATTTACCAGATACCGTTTGCCGGATCGCTGGTGCTATTTTATTTCGCCATGATGATTTACGGGTTGTCACTGGTGGGATTTGGACTTTTAATCTCAGCGCTGTGCGCGACACAGCAGCAGGCATTTATTGGCGTGTTTGTGTTTATGATGCCGGCGATTTTGCTCTCAGGCTACGTCACGCCAGTCGAGAATATGCCGCAATGGTTGCAGAACCTGACGTGGGCAAACCCAATTCGCCACTTTACAGATATTACCAAGCAAATTTATCTGAAGGATGCGAGTCTGTATATTATCTGGCAGAGTCTGTGGCCGCTACTGGCAATAGCGGCCACAACAGGGCTAGCGGCGTACGCTATGTTTAGACGCAATATCGCCTGAGCGGCGACGGTCTTTAATCAGCAGCGTGAACAACGCCGGACCCGCCAGCACCGCCAGTCCGGCAAGAGCGAGCAGAACGTTATTATGAATAACTTTTGACAGCAGCCAGATGGCTATCAGCGCCGCGCCAAAATACCAGGTGGTGGTCATTTCTTCCAGGAACTCACACAGCTCTCGACGCCAGCCGTCCTGAAAACGCTGGAACGCGAGCATCAGCACCAGCGTAATGGCGTACAAGGCACAAAGCCCCAGCCCAACACGTACCATCGCGTTGCTCATCCAGCCCATAACGAGCAGTGCCACCACCAGCAAATGCAGCATAATCTGCCAGCAACTAAGACCTGTTGCGACACGAATACGTTGTTGCCATTTCATGGCTTCTCTCCTTATAGATTTTCTTCCTGTCTATGAGACAAAGCTAAGAGTACCGTACTTTAAGGAAAATTGCCGAAGCCGCCAACTTTTTGTGACAGATACTACACTTTATCTTGATGCAGAGAGCCAAAACGGGAGGCGCATGGCAGAGAGCAACGCACAATTTTCGCTGCGAATACTCACCATCAACACCCACAAAGGGTTCACGGCTTTCAACCGGCGCTTCATTCTCCCTGAGTTGCGTGAAGCCGTGCGCAGCGTGGGCGCCGATATTGTCTGCCTGCAGGAAGTGCTCGGCGCACATGACATCCACGCGCTGCATATAGAAGGCTGGCCGCAGACTACGCACTATGAGTTTCTCGCCGACCGCATGTGGGAGGACTATGCCTATGGGCGCAACGCGGTTTACCCAGAGGGCCACCACGGTAACGCCGTGCTGTCGCGTTTCCCTATCCAGCATGTCGACAATCTGGATGTATCAATAGCAGGGCATGAAAAACGTGGCCTGTTGCACTGTACAGTCGCTCTCCCCAGCCAGCAGTTGCATGTCATCTGCGTTCACCTGGGCTTGCAGGAGCGCCACCGTACCGCGCAAATCGCCATGCTTGCCAGACATGTTAATGCACTTGCGGCAGGTGAGCCCGTGGTGGTGGCCGGGGATTTTAACGACTGGCGTCAGCGCGCAAACTACCCTTTGCGCAGCCTTGCCGGGCTTGACGAGGTATTTACCCGTGCCCATGGCCGCCCGGCACGCACCTTTCCGGTGAATTTCCCGGTACTGCGTCTTGACCGTATCTATGTAAAAAATGCCGCCGCCAGTCACCCTGAGGCACTGACATTGCGCGACTGGCGACATCTTTCAGACCATGCCCCGTTGGCAGTGGAGATTCATTTGTGACAAAAAACGGCTGGTGCAACGGCAACCATATTGCTCTGCTTGAAAACGGTGATGCTTTCTTCCCGGCAGTCTTTGCCGCCATTGAAAAGGCCCATACCCGGGTCATACTGGAAACTTTTATCTGGTTTGAAGACGGCGTTGGCTGGCAGTTACGCGAGGTGCTTCTTAATGCCGCTCGTCGCGGTGTACGCGTTGAGTGCCTGCTTGACGGCTACGGTACGCCCAAATTCAGCGACGCGTTCGCAAACGATCTGGTGGCTGCCGGTGTGATTTTACGTTTTTACGATCCACGTCGGCTGTTGTTAGGCATGCGCACCAATGTGTTTCGCCGCATGCACCGCAAAATTGTGGTGGTGGATGAATGTGTTGCTTTTGTCGGCGGCATTAATTTTTCTGACGAGCATCTTCTGAGCTACGGCCCACAAGCAAAACAGGACTATGCGTTGCAGCTTGAGGGCCCGATAGTGCGGGACATTAGCGAGTACGTGCAATCCACGCTGCCGCAACGCGACGAGGTGCAACGTTGGTGGGGCCGTCGCTATCACCACGCGCAGGACAACGCCCTACCTGGAGAAACCCAGGCGCTGTTTGTCTGGCGTGACAACGGCGAGCACAGTGATGATATTGAGCGTTATTACCTCAAAATGCTGGCTAATGCGAAGCGCGAGGTGATTATCGCCAATGCCTATTTCTTTCCGGGTTACCGCCTGCTGCACGCGATGCGTAACGCCGCCCGGCGCGGTGTGCGGGTAAAGCTCATCGTGCAGGGCGAGCCGGATATGCCCATAGTGAAAGTGGGCGCTCGCCTGCTGTATCATTATCTCCTGAAAGGGGGGGTGAGCATTTACGAATATCAGGCACGCCCACTGCACGGCAAAGTGGCACTCATGGATGACCATTGGGCAACCGTTGGCTCCAGTAATCTTGACCCCCTCAGCCTTTCTCTTAATCTCGAAGCGAATGTCATTATTCACGACAGGCAGTTTAATCAACAGCTTCGAGACAATCTCAATGGCCTGATTCTTAACGACTGTCGGGAGATAACCGAGGCGAATCTCCCGCGCCGCACCTGGTGGAAAGTGGGTTTTAGCGTACTGGCCTTCCACTTTTTGCGTCATTTCCCCGCAATGGTGGGCTGGCTCCCTGCCCATACGCCGCACGTGACGGTGGTAGAACCGCCGGTACAGCCAGAGATGGAAACCGGTGACCGCACCCCTGTACGTGAGCCAGAGGTGAAACCCTGATGCCCGGTTCAAAGAAGCTCTGGCGGCGCATCAATAAACTCCTCACTCTGCTGTTTCTGGGCGCAGTTGTGGTGCTGATGGTGGTTTATGCACGCAAAATTAACTGGGAAGAGGTGTGGGACGTCATCCACAACTACAACCGTACCGCACTGTACGGTGCCTGTGTACTGGTAGCGCTAAGTTATCTGATTTATGGCTGCTACGACCTGATGGCACGCTTCTGGTGCGGGCACCATATTGCGAAACGCCAGGTCATGATGGTAGCAACCATTTGTTATGCCTTTAACCTGACGCTCAGTACCTGGATTGGCGGTATTGGCATGCGCTACCGACTCTATTCGCGTCTGGGGCTTAAAAGCAGCGTGATTACGCGTATCTTCTCACTGAGCATTACCACCAATTGGCTGGGTTATATCCTGCTTGGCGGTATTTTGTTTAGCTTTGGCATGGTACCGTTACCGCCGCACTGGTATGTAGATGAAAACACGCTACGCCTGCTTGGTATTGGGCTGTTAGTTACTATCGCTGTTTATCTGTGGATGTGCGCGTATGCCAAAAAGCGCAGCATCACGATGCGTGGTCATACGCTTGAACTGCCGGGCTGGCGCTTTGCGCTATTACAGTTGGTTATCTCTTGCGCTAACTGGATGGTGATGGCGGCTATTATCTGGCTACTCATGGGGCGGGAGGCGCACTATTTCTTTGTGCTGGGCGTACTGCTGGTAAGCAGTATCGCTGGCGTGATTGTGCATATTCCGGCGGGAATCGGCGTGCTGGAAGCCGTATTTATCGCCTTACTGGCAGGTGAGCATGTGCCACAGGGCAAGCTGATCGCCGCCCTGCTTGCTTATCGCGTACTCTATTTCTTTATTCCGCTGCTGCTGGCAACCTGCGGATACCTGTGGATGGAAGGCCGAGCGAAAAAATTGCGCGCGCACAATGTGAATCGCCAGGCCGAACACAAGACGGCAAAATAACGTCAGGGAAGCAATATGAAAAAACATGGATTAGCCATTTTCTTCTGGCTGGTAACAGCACTGTGCGCAGGCTATTTGTTTTACGCAGAATATTACATTACCGGTAAGCGCGTTGACGCCAGCATCCAGGAAGTGGCTTACGTCACAAGCCTCTTTGTCTTATTTGTTGTTCTGGTGTGGGCGCTGCTGAAAAAAGGCGTGCACCCCACGCTGATAAAGCTGGCCGTTCTGCTATTGTGCGCTGCCATAATGCTGGCGATCGCTATGTTCACGTAATAACACCGCTCGCTGCAAACAACAACGCCGCCCAGTGGGCGGCGTTTGTTATAACGGCCTGTTAGCGGCGGTTGCCGAGAATACGCAGCAGCATCAGGAACAGGTTGATGAAGTCCAGATACAGCGTCAACGCGCCCATAATGGAATATTTACGCAGCGTACCGCTGTCGTTCACATCAATCTGCTCACCAATATTTTTAAGCTTCTGGGTGTCATATGCCGTCAGGCCAACGAACACCAGCACCCCAATGTACGTAATAGCCCACATCAATGGCGTGCTCTTAAGCCACAGGTTCACCAGCGATGCCAGAATAATGCCAATCAGCGCCATAAACAGCAGGCTGCCAAAGCGGCTGAGATCGCGTTTAGTGGTGTAACCATAAAAGCTCATCGCCCCAAACATCCCGCCGGTCACCACAAAAGTGCTGGCGATTGACGAATAGGTATAGGCGATAAAAATGCTGGAAAGCGTGAGTCCCGTGAGCGCGGAATAAAGCATAAACAGCGTGGTTGCCATACCCGGACTGAGTTTGTGCACCATACCTGAGAGCACGAACACCAGCGCCAGTTGAGCAATGATAAGGCCAAAAAACGTGATTTTGCTGGAGAACACAAACATCATGACTGCTGGCGTATTTGCCGCAAACCAAGCGACTGCCGCCGGCTGCTACAGACCTCAGGGCATCGAGCCGTAAACCAGCGCCATATAGGCTTGCAGGCGGCTGCCGGACTGCACGATAGAACCGTTAGGTTGTGAGTATCGGTCCATGATTTTTCCTCGTAAGTTGGAGAACCGTTTGTCGGGCCAGAGGGACAGGCAGTGCCTGTGAACCGTGCTGATTGCTACCGTGCAGGTTAACCATGCTGCCAGGTCAACATGCACTGTTGTAAGCCGGCCAGCCGCTGGGTTTTACACATTCACCCGAGCCTGTCAGCCCGTTGCTATAAGATTATCACATCCTACAACAACTGACTCACCAACGCGTGGCTGCGGCCTTGTCGCTCTCACGCGCCTCAACCCAGCGGTCACCGTCTGGCGTTGCCTCACGCTTCCAGAAAGGCGCCCGCGTTTTCAGATAATCCATGATAAATTCTGCCGCTTCAAACGCCTGACTGCGGTGTGCGCCGGTGACGCCAACAAACACAATTTCGTCACCAGGCCAGAGCTCACCAATACGGTGGATTATGCAAACTCGCTGCAATGGCCAGCGCGCGCGGGCATCGGCTACGATTTCAGCCAGTGCTTTTTCGGTCATTCCAGGATAGTGCTCAAGCGTCAGCGCACTCACGCTGTCGCCGAGATTGTGATTGCGTACTTTACCGGTAAACGTCACTACCGCGCCGTCTTCATCACACTGCGATAACCACTGGTATTCATCACCCACGCTGAAGTTATCGTGCCCCACCCGAATCCGCGTTTGCATATCAACCTCCGGTCACGGGAGGGAAGAAGGCAACTTCATCCCCGGCTTTCAGCGCGTGCCCTGATTCCACCAGTGTCTGGTTGACGGCGCACAGCAGCTTGCCTGGCTCCAGCGCCAGCGCCCAGCGGTCACCGCGCGCGGCCAGATGCTGGCGCAGCGCTTCTACGTCAGCAAAGGTTTCATCAAGCGTCAGGCTGTCGCAGCCAACTAGCTCACGCACCTGGGCAAAAAATAAGACGTTAATCATGTGAATCCGCCCTGAAATCTCCCGATTTACCGCCGCTTTTCGCCAGCAGGCGCACCGGGCCAATGGTCATATCTTTCTGCACAGCTTTACACATATCGTAAATTGTCAGTGCCGCGACAGACGCGGCCGTCAGCGCTTCCATTTCCACGCCGGTTTTGCCGGTAAGGCGGCACAGCGACTCAACGCGTACGCGGCTGTGCTCAGGCTCGGCCTGCAATTGCACTTCAACTTTGCTCAACAGCAGCGGATGGCACAGCGGAATGAGCTCCCAGGTGCGCTTGGCAGCCTGAATACCGGCGATACGAGCGGTAGCAAAAACGTCACCCTTATGGTGGCTGCCGTCGATGATCATCGCCAGCGTTTCTGGGTGCATAGTGATATAAGCCTCGGCGCGCGCCTCGCGAACGGTCTCGGCCTTGGCCGAGACGTCCACCATGTGCGCTTCACCCGCGGCATTTATATGTGTTAGCTGTGACATAACTATTTCTTTAAATGAGGATGGAAATTACACGGACGAGTGCGGGCATCAATCTGTGGGGCGATGATATTTTCCCATGCGGTACGGCAGGCTTTAGTGGATCCTGGCATGGCGAAAATCAGAGTGTGATTGGCAATCCCCGCCAGCGCCCGCGACTGTAACGTTGAGGTGCCAATCTCTTCAAAGGAGAGCATGCGAAACACTTCGCCAAAACCTTCAATTTCGCGGTCAAACAGCGGTAAAAGCGCTTCCGGCGCCTGGTCGGCATCGGTCAACCCGGTACCGCCGTTAATCAGCACCACCTGCACGTCGTCATCGGCAATCCATGCAGACACCTGAGCGCGAATGGCATAGCGATTTTCTTTCACTATGGCTTTCGCCACAACGTGATGACCCATTTCCTGAGCAGCGTCGCGCAAATAGTGCCCGGATGTATCGTCCTCTTCGCCGCGACGGCTGGAAATGGTTAATATGGCGACACGCGCCGCAATAAACTCCGCGCTGACCTGACTCATGATGTTCTCCTTGTTATCCGCCGATATAAGACAGATTCTGCGTAATGCCGGTGTTCCCGTCGTGCAGAAAATGGGTCTGTTTTTTATGCGCCAGCGCACCTGCAATCCGCGCTTCCAGCGCATCTTGCGCATCATCGCTCGCCAGCAAGTCACGCAGCGTAATGCCACCTTCGCCAAACAGACATAAGTGCAGATTGCCTATGGATGAGTCGCGCAGCCGGTTGCAGCTGGCGCAAAAATCTTTTTCGTAGGGCATGATTAGGCCAATTTGCCCCGCATAGTCAGGATGGGTAAACACCTGTGCCGGGCCGTCGCTGCGCCCGCTCAACTGGCGAATCCAGCCGCGCTTAAGCAGTTCATCACGCACGGTAGTACCGGAGATATGGTGTTTACGAAACAGTGTGCCGCCGTCGCCCGTTTCCATCAGTTCAATAAAGCGCAGCTGAATGGGACGCGGCTTGATCCACGCAAGGAAGGTATCAAGCTGGTGATGGTTCACATCACGCATCAGCACGGTATTGACCTTCACTTTTTCAAACCCGGCGTCGAACGCGGCATCAATACCCGCCATCACCTGGTTGAATTTATCTTCACCCGTTATCGCATGAAACTGGCGGGCATCAAGGCTATCAACGCTGACGTTAATATTAGTCAGCCCCGCCTCGCGCCACGCGCGCACATCACGCGCCATACGGTAGCCATTGGTGGTCACTGCAATCTGGCGAATAGCGTCATTGTCAGCAACCGTGCGGATTATCTCGGTGAAGTCGCGGCGCAGGCTCGGCTCCCCCCCGGTCAGGCGTACCTTCTCCGTGCCAAGCGCTGCAAACGCCCGCGTAACGCGACGGATTTCATCAACCGTCAGGAAGCTTTTGTTGGCGACACCGTTTGGCTTGTAACCATCAGGCAGACAGTAGGTACAACGAAAGTTGCACACATCGGTGACAGACAGGCGCAGATAGTAAAATCTGCGTGCATACGCATCGGTAAGTTGAGAGACCATTTACACCTTTCCAAGTATGGGAGATGCAGTCATTTCTTCCTGCACCCTGGTGACCGCTTAAGGTCACGGCCAGAGCACCGTATCGTTGACGTAGGCGCAAAGGCTTGAGTGTGTTGTAACCCGATAAGCAACCGGATACTGGCGATAGTAGCGTTAAATACGTCAATTCGCCATCCACAGAAATCGCTATATAAACCAATATATATCGATGATATCTGTTTATTTATCTACAGAATACGCAAAAAACACGCTTTTGCCTTGATATACATCATAAGCACCCATGCCCCCTGGTTCGTCTTTTGCCGCGATTTACGCTACTTTAAGCGTAAATAATGTAGAAGGAATCGTTATGCGTAGCCGTACTCTCGCCGACCTGGACAGCGTCGTCGCTCTGGGGGGTGGCCACGGTCTGGGCCGTGTGATGTCATCACTGTCGTCGTTAGGCTCACGCCTGACCGGTATTGTCACCACCACCGATGATGGCGGCTCCACCGGACGCATTCGCCGCGCGGAAGGCGGCATCGCCTGGGGCGACATGCGCAACTGTCTCAACCAGTTAATTACCGAACCCAGCGTCGCCTCGGCCATGTTTGAGTACCGTTTCGGCGGTAATGGTGAGCTTGCAGGACATAACCTCGGAAACCTCATGTTAAAGGCGCTCGATCACCTGAGCGTGCGGCCTCTGGAAGCTATTAACCTCATTCGCAGCTTATTGAAGGTAGATGCCTTTTTAATTCCTATGTCTGAACAACCGCTGCACCTGATGGCAACCGATGCCGACGGGCACACGGTGTACGGTGAGGTCAATATCGATCAGCTGACTAAGCCCCCCTCAGAAGTAATGCTTTATCCCAAAGCGAGCGCCACCCGTGAAGCGGTGCAGGCCATCAACGAGGCCGATTTGATTTTGATTGGTCCTGGCAGTTTTTACACCAGCCTGTTGCCCCTGATGCTGCTCGATGAAATGGCGCAAGCCCTACGCCGTACGCGCTCACCAGTGGTATTTATCGATAACCTGGGGCGCGAGCGCAGCCCGGCGGCAAAGCTCACACTACGCCAGCGTCTGGATATTATGGAACATCATATCGGTAAGCATATCGTTAATGCCGTGGTGGTTGGTCCACGGCTTAATACCGAAAACGTTGACGGACTCATTATGATTAAAGAGCCGCTCGAAGCCGACGATGTACCCTACCGTCACGACAGAAAACTGCTGCGCCAGGCGCTGGATAAGGCTTTGCAGGCGCTGGGATAAGTACGCTGGCAAACAGGTTAACCCCATACGAAAACGCCCGGCAATGCCGGGCGTTTCTCATAAATCACGCTTCTCGCTTACGAAGCGGCAATAAACAACTCGCGCAGTTTATGTAGGCGGTCGCGCGCTTCAGCTGCCTCTTCAAACTCAAGGTTCTGAGCATGCTGCATCATTTTTGCCTCAAGCTCAGTTATTTGCTGCTGAAGTGCCTTCGGTGACAGTGCTTTATCGGCGGCATCAGCACCACCGCCACCACGTGTCCTGCTGCGGCTCTTCGCACGGGTGTGCGCAAGGCTCTCGCCAAGCGACAGAATATCCACCACTTTCTTGTTAAGCCCTTGCGGCACAATGCCGTTTTCTTCGTTGTAGTGCTGCTGTTTCTCACGACGGCGCTCGGTTTCACCAATGGCTTTCGCCATTGAGGGGGTAATTCTGTCGCCGTAGAGAATCGCCTTGCCGTTCACGTTACGCGCCGCACGACCAATGGTCTGAATCAGCGAGCGCTCAGAGCGCAGGAAGCCCTCTTTGTCGGCATCCAGAATAGCCACCAGCGACACTTCTGGCATATCCAGCCCCTCACGCAACAGGTTGATGCCCACCAGCACGTCAAATTCCCCCAGACGCAGGTCGCGGATAATCTCCATACGCTCAACGGTATCTATATCCGAGTGCAGATAGCGCACACGCTCACCGTGCTCTTCAAGATATTCGGTCAGATCCTCGGCCATGCGTTTGGTCAACGTCGTCACCAGCACGCGCTCGTTGATAGCGGCACGCTGGCGAATTTCGGACAACAGATCGTCCACCTGCGTCGCCACCGGGCGCACCTCAATAATCGGGTCCAGCAGACCCGTTGGGCGCACGACCTGGTCTATGACATCACCACCGGATTTCTCCAGCTCGTAATTACCCGGCGTTGCAGAGACGTAAATAGTCTGTGGGGCTAAGGCCTCAAACTCTTCAAACTTCAGCGGACGGTTATCCAGCGCCGAAGGCAGGCGAAAGCCATATTCCACCAGCGTCTCTTTACGGGCCCTGTCGCCGCGAAACATACCGCCAATCTGCGGAATCGTAACGTGAGATTCATCAATCACCAGCAGCCCGTCGGCAGGCAGATAGTCAAACAGCGTCGGCGGCGGTTCACCCGGACCGCGCCCGGACAAATAACGTGAGTAGTTTTCGATGCCAGAGCAATAGCCCAGTTCATTCATCATTTCGAGATCAAATTGCGTGCGCTGGCTCAGGCGCTGCTCTTCAAGCAGCTTGTTGTTGGCAAGCAGCACCTTGCGCCGATCCGCCAGCTCCACTTTGATGTCTTCCATCGCCTGAATAATTCGCTCGCGCGGCGTCACGTAGTGCGTTTTGGGGTAGATGGTATAGCGCTGCACCGTGCTTTCCACAGTACCGGTAAGCGGGTCGAACAGCGACAGCCTCTCGACTTCTTCGTCAAACAGTTCAACACGCAGCGCAATGTCGTCTGATTCCGCTGGGAAGATATCAATCACTTCGCCCCGCACCCGGAAGGTGCCACGCTGGAACGCCTGGTCGTTGCGCGTGTACTGCAACTCCGCCAGGCGGCGTAAAATAGCGCGCTGGTCGATAATGGCCCCTTTGGTCAGGTGCAGCATCATCTTCAGATACAAGTCCGGATCACCCAGACCGTAGATTGCCGAGACGGACGCCACCACAACCACGTCACGTCGCTCCAGCAACGCTTTGGTTGCCGACAAACGCATCTGTTCAATGTGCTCGTTCACCGATGCATCTTTTTCAATGAACGTATCGGAGCTGGGTACATAGGCTTCTGGCTGGTAGTAGTCGTAGTAGGAGACAAAGTATTCCACGGCATTGTCCGGGAAGAACTCTTTCA
>JALAGK010000328.1 GCA_022712475.1 Enterobacteriaceae bacterium | reverse complement strand
TGCGGAAAAACGCGAAGAGGTTGCTGAACGCCGTCAGGACCTGGCGGAAGCGCAGGCCAAAGGCGATGCGAGCAAGATTGCTAAACGCGAGCGCAAGCTTGCTATAGAAGAAGAGCAATTAAAAGCGCTAGAAGCCCAACGCTACTAACGCAGGGCCCTTAACCCAGCAGGAGAAAATAACAATGGCAAAAGATACCGATGCTTTACGCGATGAGCTGAAATCTCTCGCGGACACACTGGAAGAAGTGCTCAGCAACTCCGGCGATAAATCCAAAGAAGAATTGGATAAACTGCGCAGTAAAGCGCAGCGTGCGCTCAAGGACAGCCGTCAGCGTCTTGGTGAAACCAGTGATGCGATTGCTCGCCAGACGCGCGAAGCCGCTGCCCGGGCCGATGAGTACGTCCACGATAACCCGTGGACTGGCATTGGTATTGGTGCTGCTGTCGGCGTCGTACTGGGCGTTCTGCTGGCGCGCCGTTAAGCTATGGCTGATAACCGCCAACACGAAGGTCCCGGCAAAAGCGTTCTGGGCATCGGGCAGAGAATCCTCACTATTCTGATTCCGATGGTGGAACCCCGCCTGCGACTGGCGGTGGTAGAGCTGGAGGAGGAGAAAGCGAACCTCCTCCAGATAATGCTGATGCTTGGACTGACGATGATTTTCACCGCTTTTGGACTGATGAGTCTGATGGTGTTGATTATCTGGGCCGTCGATCCTCAGTACCGCCTTATGGTGATGCTGGGTACTACGGCAACGCTGTTGCTTCTGGCGCTGATACTCGGCGTCTGGACACTGCGCAAAGCGAAACGCACGACACTTTTACGCCACACGCGCCGCGAGCTGAAAAACGACAGGGAGCTGCTGGAGGATAAAAGTGAGTAGCCGTCAGGAGCGGGCACACCGCACAGCGGACCTGCTAAGCGAAATCCAGCAGCAGCGACTCGATCTTAACGCGGGCTGTCGCGACTGGCGCAATGCGACCTCACGACTGGACCGCGGCTGGAATACGTTTCTCAACATGCGTACCTGGGCCATTGCAGGCAGTAGCCTGGTCGCCCTCTGGAGCGTACGACACCCGCGCTTTTTATTGCGCTGGGGCAAACGCGGAGTAGGTCTGTGGAGCACGTGGCGGCTGGTGCGTAAAGCACTGCGCAATATGCATCACTGACGCCATCAAGACGTAAAAAAACCGGCCCTGAGGCCGGTTTTTTAATATGCCAATTACGCGCGACGGGTCAGTAACCACAAACTGATAAGCAAGAAACTGGCGCTGGGTAATAGTGCACCAACCAGCGGCGGGATGTTGTAGACCAGACTCAGCGGCCCAAAAATCTGATCCAGCACGTAGAACAGAAAACCGAAGCTTATCCCGGTGACCACGCGCACGCCCATTGGCACGCTACGCAGTGGCCCAAAGATAAACGACAGCGCCATCAACATCATTACCGCCACCGACACGGGCTGGAACACCTTGCTCCACATATTAAGCTGATAGCGCCCGGAGTCCTGCCCGCTCGACTTCAGGTATTTCACATAGTTGTGCAGACCGCTGATAGACAGCGCATCTGGATCAAGCGCCACAACACCAAGTTTATCTGGCGTCAGGTTGGTCTTCCAGGTGCCGGTCACGGTCTGCTTACCGGTGATTTGCTTGCTGTCGCGCAGATCTGACTCATCCACCTGCGAAAGTTTCCACACTTTATCTTTGGTATCAAACTTTGCCGACGCCGCGTAACGCACGGTTTCAAGACGTCGCTCGGGGGTAAAGCTATAAATGCTGATGCCTGCCAACTCGTTATTGGCCTTTACGCGCTCAATATAAACAAAGTTATGGCCGTCTTTCGCCCACAGCCCTTGCTGGGTAGACAGCAGCGAGCCGCCATAAATCATCTGCGCACGATAATTACGCGCCATCTGCTCGCCCGCAGGTGCCACCCATTCGCCAATCGCCATGGTCAGCAGCACCAGCGGAATAGCTGTTTTCATAACAGAACCGGCAACCTGCATACGGGTAAAGCCTGACGCCTGCATGACCACCAACTCGCTGCGCTGGGCCAGCATTCCCAGCCCTAATAACGCGCCAAGCAACGCCGCCATCGGGAAGAAAATCTGGATGTCCTTCGGAATGCTGAGCAAGGTATAAGTTCCTGCCCCCAGCGCGGTATAAGCCCCCTTCCCGGCACGTTTAAGCTCGTCAACAAATTTGATAATGGCTGAAAGCGACACCAGCATGAACAGCGTCATCATGATGGTGTTAAAAATGGTCTTCCCGATATAGCGATCGAGTACGCCAAAACCGAACATTAGACGGCTCCTCTTTGCCCAAAGCGGGCGCGAAGTTTACGCATCGGCACCGTATCCCAGACGTTAAGCAGTATCGCCAGCGCCAGGTAAGACAGGTTAACCACCCATATCCACAGCACCGGATCCAGCTTGCCCTTACCACCGTTTGACTTAATGGACGTTTGCAGCAGGAAAAAAATGAGATAGAGCAACATGGCAGGCAGCATGGAGAGCACGCGGCCCTGGCGCGGGTTTACCACGCTAAGCGGCACCACCATCAGTGCCATCACAAAGACAGCAAAAACCAGTGTAATACGCCAGTGCAACTCGGCCCTGGCCAGATCGCTGGCATTAGCCGTTGACCACAGCGCGTGCAGTTCCATCTGGTCGGTATCGTTAGGGTCAAGCGCCACAGTCTGGTGGCCGACAACCGCCTGGTAGTCCTGGAAATCGGTAATACGGAAGTCGCGCAGCAGTGCAGTCCCTTCGAAACGGGTACCTTTGTTAAGCGTCACGACCTGCGAACCATCTTTACGAACGGAGATTTGACCAGAGTCGGCAACCACCACAGAAGGACGTGCGCTGCCTTTCGGGCGTAGCTGGGCAAGGAAGACATCATGAAAGCGGCTGCCTTCCACGCTTTCAATAAACAACACCGAGTTGCCGTCCGTTGACTGCTGGAACTGGCCCTGTGCCAGTGCCGCCAGACCGGGGTTCGCTTTGGCTTCTGCCAGCACTTCATCCTGATGGCGCGACGACCATGGACTTGCCCACATCACGTTCACCAGTGCCAGTACGCCGGTGAATAGCGCAAGGATCATCGCCGCCTTAATCAGCACCGCACGACTCAGGCCGCAGGCGTGCATGACGGTAATTTCGCTTTCGGTATACAACTTGCCAAACGTCATCAGCAGGCCAAGAAACAGGCTGAGTGGCAAAATGAGCTGCGCCATTTCTGGCACACCGAGGCCCAGTAAGGATAAAACCAGATTGGTGGGTATCTCTCCGTCAACCGCTGCACCCAGTATCCTGACCAGCTTCTGGCAAAAGAAGATGAGCAGCAGGATGAACAGGATCGCCAGTTGGCTTTTGAGCGTCTCCCGGACGAGATATCTTATGATTATCACATTAAATACGCCTGTGAAAACGAGTCTTTTTGCAGGAAAATCGCTTGTTTTAACGCTTAAACGTCATTTATTCTCTTGAATCGTCGAAAACACCGCTAAGATTACTATACTCAGCGATTCCGCGCTTCGGTTAAACAAGCCGATGGGCCGAAACCCGGTAACAGTATGCGTAAGATTAACACGAAGTCAGCGCATCAGCGGACAAGAGTTTAATTAAGCTGCCAATTCTAATCGCAGCCGTCATTGTTGTCTTTAAGATTCAGGAGCGTAGTTCATGGAGTTCAGTGTAAAGAGCGGAAGCCCGGAAAAACAGCGCAGCGCCTGCATCGTTGTAGGGGTATTTGAGCCGCGTCGCCTGTCCCCGATTGCCGAACAACTCGATAAAATCAGCGACGGCTATATCAGCGCGTTGTTACGCCGCGGAGAGTTGGAAGGTAAAGCAGGCCAGACCTTACTGTTGCACCACGTTCCGAACGTGCTCTCTGAGCGTATTCTGCTCATTGGCTGCGGTAAAGAGCGTGAGCTTGACGAACGCCAGTACAAGCAGGTGATTCAGAAAACCATCAATACCCTTAACGACACCGGCTCAATGGAAGCCGTCTGCTTCCTGACGGAACTGCATGTCAAAGGGCGCAACACCTACTGGAAAGTACGCCAGGCCGTAGAAACGGCTAAAGAGACGCTTTACAGCTTCGACCAGCTGAAAACCAATCGTGCCGAGCCGCGTCGACCGCTGCGTAAAATGGTGTTTAACGTGCCAACACGTCGTGAACTGACCAGCGGTGAGCGCGCTATTCAGCACGGCCTTGCCATTGCCGCCGGGATTCGTGCGGCAAAAGACCTCGGCAACATGCCTCCAAACATTTGTAACGCCGCTTATCTCGCCTCTCAGGCGCGCCAGCTGGCGGATGCTTACAGCCAGAACACCGTCACGCGCGTGATTGGCGAGCAGCAGATGAAAGAGCTGGGGATGAACGCCTATCTGGCAGTGGGCCATGGCTCCCAGAATGAATCGTTGATGTCGGTAATTGAATACCGCGGCAGCAGCGACCCGGACGCGCGCCCTATCGTGCTGGTAGGCAAAGGCCTGACCTTCGA
The DNA here is from genome assembly GCA_022712475.1 of Enterobacteriaceae bacterium. Classification (GTDB taxonomy): domain Bacteria; phylum Pseudomonadota; class Gammaproteobacteria; order Enterobacterales; family Enterobacteriaceae; genus Tenebrionibacter. The sequence goes on along the minus strand of JALAGK010000328.1, from coordinate 8,364 downwards.
CTCCGGTGGTATCTCCATTAAGCCTGCGGCTGAGATGGATGAAATGAAGTACGACATGTGCGGTGCAGCGGCAGTGTATGGCGTGATGCGCATGGTCGCCGAACTGCAGCTGCCGCTAAATGTAGTGGGCGTGCTGGCAGGCTGTGAAAACATGCCTGGCGGACGTGCCTATCGTCCGGGCGACGTGCTGACCACCATGTCCGGCCAAACCGTAGAAGTGCTTAACACCGACGCCGAAGGCCGCCTGGTGCTGTGTGATGTTTTGACCTACGTTGAGCGTTTTGATCCGGAAGTGGTTATCGACATTGCCACGCTGACTGGTGCCTGTGTGATTGCACTGGGCCATCACATCACGGGACTTATGGCAAACCATAATCCGCTGGCGCATGAGCTTATCGGCGCTTCAGAACAGTCTGGGGACCGCGCCTGGCGACTGCCGCTTGGCGATGAGTTCCAGGAGCAGCTCGAATCCAATTTTGCCGATATGGCGAATATTGGTGGACGCCCTGGTGGGGCGATTACCGCAGGCTGCTTCCTGTCGCGCTTTACCCGTAAATACGTGTGGGCGCACCTGGATATTGCGGGCACCGCGTGGCGCTCCGGCAAGGCCAAAGGTGCTACGGGTCGCCCGGTAGCAATGCTGTCGCAGTTCTTACTCAACCGTGCAGGTATGAACGGCGAAGAGTAATCAGCTCCTCACTGCAACCTGCACTAAAACGGCGGCGCGAAAGCGTCGCCGTTTTATGTTAAGGTTTGTGTTTCCCGTGCGGCTTGTGCCGCAGTCGCATTTAAAGAACCTGAGCCATGAAAAACGCAACGTTCTATCTTCTGGACAACGACACTGCCGCCGATGGCCTCAACGCTGTTGAGCAGCTGACGTGCGAGCTTGCCGCAGAACGTTGGCGTAACGGCAAACGCATTCTTATTGCCTGCGAGGACGAGCAGCAGGCCATCCGGCTTGACGAAGCACTGTGGGCGCGGGACCCGCACAGCTTTGTGCCACACAATCTGGCAGGCGAAGGGCCGCGCGCCGGTGCGCCGGTCGAGTTGGCCTGGCCTGGCAAACGCGGCAGTAGCCCGCGCGACCTGCTGATTTGCCTGCTTCCACAGTTTGCGGATTTTGCCACCGCTTTCCATGAGGTGATAGACTTTGTCCCTCATGACGAATCCCTGAAACCGCTGGCACGCGAGCGCTATAAGGCGTATCGCGTGGCTGGTTTTCATCTGACCACGGCCACCTGGGCGGCCCCGTAACGAATAGCAGAAATGGAAAAGACATATAACCCACAAGATATTGAGCAGCCGCTCTATGAGCACTGGGAACAGCAGGGCTACTTCAAACCCAACGGCGACACCACCCAGGAAAGCTTCTGCATCATGATCCCGCCGCCGAACGTTACCGGCAGCCTGCATATGGGTCATGCGTTCCAGCAGACCATCATGGATACCATGATTCGCTACCAGCGCATGCAGGGCAAGAACACGCTCTGGCAGGCGGGTACCGACCACGCGGGTATCGCGACACAAATGGTGGTGGAGCGCAAAATTGCCGCTGAAGAAGGCAAAACCCGCCATGACTACGGTCGCGATGCTTTCATCGACAAAATCTGGCAGTGGAAGGCTGAGTCCGGCGGCACCATAACTCGCCAGATGCGCCGTCTTGGCAACTCGGTAGACTGGGAGCGCGAGCGCTTCACGATGGATGAAGGTCTGTCTAACGCGGTGAAAGAAGTGTTTGTTCGCCTGCACAAAGAAGACCTGATTTACCGTGGTAAACGCCTCGTTAACTGGGACCCGAAACTGCGCACCGCGATTTCTGACCTCGAAGTGGAAAACCGCGAGTCAAAAGGCTCAATGTGGCATATCCGCTACCCGCTGGCTGACGGTGCGAAAACCGCCGACGGCAAAGATTATCTGGTGGTTGCGACCACGCGTCCGGAAACGCTGCTGGGCGATACCGGCGTTGCCGTTAACCCGGAAGATCCGCGCTACAAAGACCTGATTGGTAAATTTGTGGTGCTGCCGCTGATTAACCGCCGTATTCCTATTGTGGGCGACGAGCACGCCGACATGGAAAAAGGCACCGGCTGCGTGAAAATCACCCCGGCGCACGATTTTAACGACTATGAAGTCGGCAAACGTCACGCGCTGCCGATGATCAACATTCTGACCTTTGACGGTGATATCCGTGAAAGCGCGCAGGTATTCGATACCAACGGTGTTGAGTCCGACGTTTACAGTGATGAGATCCCGGCACAGTTCCGCGGTATGGAGCGCTTTGCCGCACGCAAAGCCGTTGTGGCTGCCGTTGATGAACTGGGCGTGCTGGAAGAAATCAAACCACACGACCTGACCGTGCCGTATGGCGATCGCGGCGGCGTGGTGATTGAGCCGATGCTCACCGACCAGTGGTACGTGCGCGTTGCGCCGCTGGCGAAGCCGGCGATTGAAGCGGTGGAAAACGGCGATATCCAGTTTGTACCGAAGCAGTATGAGAATATGTACTTCTCCTGGATGCGCGACATTCAGGACTGGTGTATCTCCCGCCAGCTATGGTGGGGCCACCGTATTCCGGCATGGTATGACGAGCAGGGCAACGTGTTCGTTGGCCGCAGCGAAGAAGAAGTGCGTAAAGAGAACAACATTGCCGCCGACGTAACGCTGCGCCAGGACGAAGATGTGCTGGATACCTGGTTCTCCTCTGCACTGTGGACCTTCTCCACCCTTGGGTGGCCGGAAAATACCGACGCACTGAAGACATTCCACCCTACCAGCGTGCTGGTGAGCGGTTTTGACATCATCTTCTTCTGGATTGCGCGCATGATCATGATGACCATGCACTTTATCAAAGACGAAGACGGTAAGCCGCAGGTGCCGTTTAAAACCGTTTACATGACCGGCCTGATTCGCGATGACGAAGGCCAGAAGATGTCCAAGTCCAAAGGCAACGTTATTGACCCGCTGGATATGGTGGACGGGATTTCACTGGCCGACCTGCTGGAAAAACGCACCGGCAACATGATGCAGCCGCAGCTGGCGGAGAAAATTCGCAAGCGCACCGAGAAGCAGTTCCCCAACGGTATTGAGCCGCACGGCACCGACGCCCTACGCTTTACGCTGGCGGCGCTGGCCTCTACCGGTCGTGACATCAACTGGGATATGAAGCGCCTTGAGGGTTACCGTAACTTCTGTAACAAACTCTGGAATGCCAGCCGCTTTGTGCTGATGAACACCGAAGAGCAGGACTGCGGCTTCAACGGCGGCGAAATGACGCTGTCGCTGGCGGACCGCTGGATACTCGCGGAATTCAACCGCACTGTGAAGGCGTACCGTGAAGCGCTGGACACCTACCGCTTTGATATCGCTGCAGGCATCCTGTACGAGTTCACCTGGAACCAGTTCTGCGACTGGTATCTGGAGCTGACCAAGCCGGTGATGAACGGCGGTAGCGAGGCCGAGTTGCGCGGTACGCGCAATACGCTGGTGACGGTGCTGGAAGCGCTGCTGCGTCTGGCGCACCCGATTATTCCGTTTATTACTGAAACCATCTGGCAGCGCGTGAAGGCACTTAAAGGCATTAGCGCCGACACTATCATGCTCCAGCCGTTCCCTGCTTATGACGCAGCGATGGAAGACGATGCGGCAACCGTAGACACCGAGTGGCTTAAGCAGGCGATCGTCGCCGTGCGTAACATTCGCGCTGAGATGAACATCTCTCCGGGCAAACCGCTCACACTGCTGCTGCGTGGCGCCACCGCTGAGGTTCAGCGTCGCGTCAGCGCAAACCAGGGCTTCCTGCAAACGCTGGCGCGCCTGGAAAGCATCACCGTACTGCCGGCTGACGACAAAGGCCCGGTTTCAGTTGCGAAAATCGTTGATGGTGCCGAGCTGCTAATCCCAATGGCAGGTCTGGTCGACAAAGCCGCAGAGCTTGAGCGCCTGAGCAAAGAGATCGGAAAAGTTGAAATTGAGATCGGTAAGATCGAGAGCAAACTTAGCAACGAAGGCTTTGTGGCACGAGCACCGCAAGAGGTGGTCGCCAAAGAGCGTGAGCGCTTGCAAGGTTTCCACGATGCCAAGACGAAGCTAATTGAGCAGCAGGCAACCATCGCCGCGCTGTAATGCCCTCTCCCTCCCCGCCCGGGGAGGGTTTTTCTTCTGCTGAAATATCCTCGCTTGCACCAGCGTCCCGGCGATGCTATTTAGTTCAATAACTTCTTTCGTTATAACCTTCGCATTGAGTTTGCTATGAGCATTGCCACTCCGGTTGAATTACAAATGCGCCGCCTGCGTATTGAAGACAATGCGGCCATTGCCCACGTTATTCGCCAGGTCTCCGCCGAATTTGGCCTGACCGCAGACAAAGGCTACACCGTGGCCGACCCTAACCTCGATACGCTTTTTGACACCTACAGCCAGCCGGGCCACGCATACTGGGTGATAGAGCAGGCAGGCCATGTCGTGGGCGGTGGTGGCGTTGCGCCGCTTTCAGGCAGCGAGCCAGATATCTGTGAGCTGCAGAAGATGTATTTTTTGCCGCAGGCGCGCGGCCAGGGCCAGGCCAAAATACTGGCGCTCACCGCAATGGCGTTTGCCCGCGAACAGGGTTTTCGCCGCTGCTATCTGGAGACGACGGCTTCGCTTAAGCAGGCCATTGCGCTCTATGAGCGTCTGGGTTTTGCGCATATTTCCGCGCCGCTTGGCAATACCGGGCACGTTGACTGTGAAGTACGGATGCTGAAGGCGCTGTGAGGAAGCAGGCGTTACGCCAGCGGCACCGTTAATCGTTGCTTCTGGCTAACCCAAGGCTGTACGCCGTCACCGCATACTGCACCGTTAAGGGCGTCAAAAACCGCCCTAATGGTGGCCCTGAGACGTGCTGGTTGATATCCCGCGGTTATTGCATTTTCACCGGGAAAGGGCTGATGGCTGCAGGACATTGCGCTTTTAAGGCGCAACGTCACGGCGTGGCGTGTTCTCCTCCTCGAGCGCCACTGACAGACGAATAATTGATGCCGCTTTGGGTGCCGGTAACGCCAGCACCCGCCGCCACAAAGATTGCACAATTTGGCACACCTTGCCTTCCTGCTGTAGCGTCTGCGCTTGCTGTGGCTTTGAAATCAGTTCCACATCACGGCCATACTCATTCACCAGCGCCTGCAACACCGGCAGAAAATCTTTTTGCGCCCGTGCCCGTTCTTCATCCGTCATGGTATGGCTATCAGGCCCGAGTGCTGCACGCATCATCTCGGCATCCACCTGCATGCGGTGTTCGGTCACTTGTGCAGGCAGGACCTCTGCGGCATTCACGCCGCCCCGCACCGCCGGAAACAGAAAGCGAAAGCAGGCATCATCGCTCTCTTTTTGCATCAGCACTGTTTGTTGCATGTTGGGCTGCATATAGCGGATGACGCTGGCATCCGGTGCGCTTTGCAGGCGCTTAACCTGCAAGGCGGTAATCTGAGGCTGCAGTGCTGCCATTATCTGTTCGCTGCTGCGACCCGCCTGCTCCAGCCCCAGCGCCTGTTTGCGCAGTTGGTTAAATAACGCGGGCTCCTGCTCACGTATTACCTGTAATACTGGCAGGTGCGCGACTTCCACATCAAACGCCGCCTGTTCGCTTTGCACATCGCCGCCGCTGCCCGGAGGCAAAAAACGCGGCACGTCCAGCGACGTCCAGAGCACAAACGCCGCAGCCAGCACCACCGGCACCCAAGGCCAGCGTTTTTTACGCAGCAATACCAGCACAATAAACAGCGCCGCAAGGATATAAACAGCAAGGATAACGTACAGCCAGTTCATTCCACTCCCTTAATACAGCAGCGGGAGAACACCGCCCGCTGCGCTAATTTTAGGGTATTAACGCGGGTGTGCCGCTGTGAAAACGGAATTCAACGTCGGGAGACAGAATAAGCTCGGCCTCTGCCTCACCAATAGCGCGTACGCGTGGCGTAATATCCTCAGGAGAAATCTGCTGAGCCAACGCCAGATAATCCTGATAATGGCGTGCTTCAGAGCGCAGCAGCGAGATGTAAAACTTCTCCAGCGGTTCATCAAGATATGGCGCCAGTGCCGCAAAACGCTCACAGGAACGCGCTTCGATATAGGCACCGCAGATAAGTTTATCCACCAGAGCCGCAGGCTCAAAGGTGCGCACTTCACGCAGCAGGCAACGGGCGTAACGGCTGGCGGTAATTTTTACATAAGGAATATCGCGGGCAATCATGACCTCGCGCACCTGTAAAAAGTGGTGCAGTTCTTCTTTGATAAGCAGCACCATGCTGTCAATCAGCGCCTGTCCCCAGGGGGAGTCAGTTTGCGGCATAGCATTTTTGCCAATACGCTTATTGAGCGCAGCAATGTCCGGTTCAGGCCCGCCGCGAAAAGTGAATGCTTCGTAAGGTTTAAGCCACTCAAGCAACGTCTGTGCACCCGCTTTATCGGCCACGTATTTACGAATCAGCAGCATGGCCGTCTGGGCCGCCTTCAGTTCGCAAATCATGTGGTCGGTAAGTAGCAATGGCAGATTTTCCGGACGTCTGGCCTGTTCAATCCAGGCCTGCGGCGTCGCGCAGGGCAAAAAACTGAGAACGGGGGCAAGAATCTCCTGGTGGGTCATCACTCTTTCCTTAAATGCGGCGACGGGCGTCGCCGCATATCAACACAATGGCGGCTTAATGACGCACGCCGTCGTCATCTTCATCAACGTAGTCGTCGTCATCCTCACCGTCTTCGCCGTCTTCAAAGTAGGTGCCCCAGCCGTCGTACTCTACGCCGTATTTTTCCGCTACATTCATGAGTTGCTCGACCTGCGCGTCGATAAGCTCGGCATTAAGCGCACATTCACTGAGCGCGTCGCAGCAGATAACAGTGTCGCCCTCTTCCACTTCGAGCTCTTCGGCATCGGTGACTTCATAACCCAGTTTGAATACTTCAACGGCCAGTTTTTCCAGCGTTTCAAAGTCATCTGCCGAGAAATGATGCTCAATGGTATACAGCGCATCCGGATCGCTGCCATCATCGAGAAGTTCTTCAATAATCAGCCGCGTTTCTTCGCGCTGCTCTTCCAGTAATTCCGGGTTTGCCATAGCGTGGTCCTCAGTGAGTGGCAGATACCGTTATTTTCACACACGCCCGTGATTGTCACCACCTTCCGAAGAAAAAGATTTATCACGGGGTTGAAAATGAATATTCATACGGATAGATTGAATTTTAATTCAATAATTCGCTTTCGCTATGAGAGGCCAACATGTCGATGTTCCAGCACCATTTCCTGAAATTACTGGATTTTACGCCCACCCAGATCGCCGGGTTACTTACCCTCGCTGCACGCCTGAAAAAAGATAAAAAACAGGGCAACGAAGTACAGCATCTCACCGGGAAAAATATTGCGCTCATCTTCGAAAAAGACTCAACGCGTACACGATGCTCTTTCGAAGTTGCCGCATTTGACCAGGGCGCTCGCGTCACGTACCTCGGCCCCAGCGGTAGCCAGATTGGTCATAAAGAGTCCATTAAAGATACCGCGCGCGTGTTGGGCCGCATGTATGATGGCATTCAGTATCGTGGCCACGGCCAGGAGATTGTTGAAACACTGGCACAATTCGCTGGCGTGCCGGTCTGGAACGGCCTGACTAACGAATATCACCCCACCCAGCTGCTGGCGGATCTGCTTACCATGCAGGAGCACCTACCGGGCAAAAGCTTTAGCGAGATGACGCTTGCCTACGTCGGTGATGCACGCAATAACATGGGCAATTCGATGCTGGAAGCCGCCGCGCTTACCGGCCTGGATTTACGGCTGGTAGCACCGCAGGCTTGCTGGCCTGACGAGGCGCTGGTTGGCGAATGCCACGCGCTGGCCGAAAAGACTGGCGGGCGTATTACGCTTTGCGAAGATATTGCACAAGGCGTTAAAGGTGCGGACTTTATTTATACTGATGTCTGGGTTTCAATGGGCGAAGCCAAAGACAAATGGGCGGAGCGCATTGCGTTGTTGCGTCCTTATCAGGTCAATAGCACCATGCTCGGGCTAACCGGCAATCCAGAGGTTAAATTCCTGCACTGCCTGCCCGCGTTTCACGACGAGCAGACCACCGTTGGCAAACAAATGGCCCAGGAATATGGGTTAGAAAACGGGATGGAAGTGACGGATGAGGTGTTTGAATCCGCTCACAGCATTGTATTTGATCAAGCAGAAAACCGTATGCATACCATTAAAGCGGTGATGGTCGCCACCCTGGCACCGCAGGTCTGAACCAGCGTCCTCTCCCTGTGGGGAGAGGACATCTGAATTATTTCACCCACAACTTGATGATAGCCTTGCGTAGCCGCGCCGGTTCACCCACGGTGCATAGCGGCTTA
>JALAGK010000327.1 GCA_022712475.1 Enterobacteriaceae bacterium | reverse complement strand
GGGTGACAAAACACTGACCCGGACTTTGCCAAACGATTTGAAGTGTTTATTTGCCCGTTCGATTATCTGCTGTGCAGTCTCCAGGCGCTCATCCCAGGGCTTGAGCTCGGCGAACGCCATGCCAACGTTCTGACCGTTACCGGAATTGTTACGCCCGACCACCATAAAAATGACGTTGAGGTTATCCTTTTCCTCCGTCATGAAATAGTTCGCTATCTCATCCGCCGCCTTTTGCGTTTCGGCCATTGGCGTACCCGCAGGCGCTGTAAACTCCAGCATCACCGAGCCCTGGTCCTCCGTTGGCAGAAAGCCGCCAGGCATACGCTGATATTGCCAGACCATTAACGCCACCAGCACGCCGGCAATCACCAGAAAGCGCACTGGCCTTGACGTCAGAATATGCAGGCTCTGAATATAGCGGCGCTGGGTAATCTCTACCCCGCAGTTAAACAGGCGAAAAAACCGGGCTGGGTTAGTACTTGCCGGGCGCAGAAACAGTGCGCACAACGTAGGGGTCAGCGTCATTGCCACCAGCACCGAAAGGCCCATTGCGGCAACAATGGTGACCGTGAACTGACGATAAATAATGCCAACAGAGCTGCCCCAGAACGCCATCGGGATAAAGACCGCAGCCAGAACCAGTGCAATGCCCACCAATGCGCCACTGATTTCCCCCATGGCGCGTAGCGTTGCACTACGGGCATCCAGCCCCTCCTCCTGCATCAAACGCTCAATGTTTTCCACGACAACAATGGCGTCATCCACCAGCAAGCCTATCGCCAGCACCATCGCAAAGAGCGTCAGCGTATTGATGCTAAAGCCCGCCAGCGACAGCACACCAAAGGTGCCAAGCAACACCACCGGCACGGTAATGGCCGGGATCAGCGTCGCTGACCAGTTTTGCAAAAACAGGTACATGACGATAACAACCAAAACAATCGCCTCAAGCAGAGTACTCACCACGCCTTCAATAGAAACAATGACAAAAGGCGTGCTGTCGCGCGGGTAGGCGGCAACCAGTCCATCAGGAAATTGCGCAGACAACCGCTGTACTTCAGCACGCACGTTTTCAGCCGTCGCCATCGCATTTGCACCAGAGGCCAGCTGAATGGAGATCCCCGCTGAAGGGTACCCATTGAGTGTGGTCTGATTGAGATAATTTTCCGCACCGATAGATACACGGGCAACATCTCGCAAATATACCGCCGAGCCGTCGGTGTTAGTACGTAATATGATATTTTCAAATTGCGCTACGGTTTGCAGGCGTGACTGAGTCGTGACCGTGGCGTTAAGCGCCTGCCCGTTAACGGTCGGTAGCGTGCCTAACTCACCGCTGGTAACCTGGGTGTTTTGCGCTTCAACAGCCGTCTGCACATCAGACGGCATCAGGCTGTAGCTTGCGAGCTTCACCGGATCAAGCCAGATACGCATCGCATACTGCGAACCGAAAACCGTCGTTTCACCGACGCCATCAACACGGCTTAGCGGGTCCTGGAGCGTGCTGACCAAATAATCGTTAATATCCACGTTGGTCATGCGCCGGGTTTTGTCATAAAGCGCCACTACCATCAGGCTGTCGCCCTGGGATTTGGTCACCGTAATGCCCTGCTGCTGTACTTCTTGCGGCAGGCGCGACAGCGCCTGGTTGACCGCATTCTGTACCTGTACCTGGGCAATATCCGGATCAGTTTCCTGAGTAAAACTCAGGCTGATACGCATCTGGCCTGCCGAACTACTGGTGGATGAGAAATACAACAGACCGTCAATACCTTTAATCTGTTGCTCAATAACCTGCGTCACGCTGTCCTGGACAATTTCTGCTGATGCGCCGTTATAGTTGGCAGTGACAATCACGCCAGGTGGTGCAATATCCGGGTATTGTTCAACCGGCAATGTCAGTAATGACAGGCCACCACCGGCCATAATACAAATAGCTAAAACAATGGTCAGTACCGGACGGTTAATAAAGAAATTGGCAAACATAGTTAACTTCCCCCCTGGCTTGCGAGCTCAGAAACGCGCACTTCACTGCCCTCTCGTAAGCCGCTTGGGGCGCTAACAATCAGCCTCTCCCCACCTGACAGGCCTTTATCGACAAGCCAGGTATTGCCCACACTGCGGTTAAGCACTAACGCAACCGTGTGCACCTTGCTGTTGTCATCAACCACCATTACCACTGGCTCGCCCGTGGCTGTGCGCTGGACAGCCTGCTGTGGAATTAAAATCCCCTTTTCGCGCCGGCCTATTTCAACACGTGTTCGCACAAACATCCCAGGAAGCAGGTAACGTTCGGGATTGGGATAGGCAGCGCGCAGGCTCACTGCGCCGGTACTTTCATCCACTGCGACATCAGCAAACTGAAGCTTGCCGACGTATTCATACTGCGTTCCGTCCTGCAATAGCAGGTGAGTAATAATGTTAATCGGCTCCATACTGCCGTCATCCACTGCTCGACGCAGTTCAAGAAAATCATCACCTGACTGCGTCATATCAACATACATCGGATCCAGACGTCGCACGGTCACCAGCGCCGTTTCCTGATTAGCCGTCAACAATGCCCCCACCGTAATACTTGAACGGCCAATCTGGCCATCGATAGGCGAGGTGATGGTGGTGTAGCGCAGATTAATTTGCGCGGCCTCAACGGCTGCCTCATTAGCAGCAACACTGGAATCTGTCTGTTGCAGGGCTGCACGCAGGTTGTCGTAATCCTGCTTGCTAATATAATTTTTCCCAATCAGCTGTTGCGCACGTTGATATTGCAACCGGGCGGCAAGACGTGCTGCCTGTGCCTGTTTTAAGTCAGCCTCAGCCTGGTCTAGCGCACTCTGGTACACCTCTTTTTGCAACAGAAATAAAGGCTGACCTGCTTTAACGATAGCGCCTTCGGTAAAAAGCTTTTTTTCCACAATACCGCTAACCTGCGGCCTTATTTGCGCAATTTCTGGTGCAACAGTACGTCCTTGCAGATCGCGGGTTAACGTGATGGGTTGTGGCACTAACAGAAGTGTTTCTACCTCCGGCGGTGGTGCCGAAGTTGCCTGCGGCGCGTCATCGCAACCCAGCACCCCAAGTCCAATAGCGGCAACCCAACCCCACCTCACAATACGTTGGTAAACAGTCATAGTTAACCCTCTGCGAACAATTTATTTACTTTACTGTAAAGT
>JALAGK010000326.1 GCA_022712475.1 Enterobacteriaceae bacterium | reverse complement strand
GTATTCCTGCACGCAAGGTCATTCGCAATCCGTTTATCTATGCCCGCATGGACGTTAATAGTTAAGACCGACATTATTCACAACCTAAAATAATTCTTCTCCTGATGTTTGTTTATCATGGATTATTTTCTCAGTGTCCCCTCCCCCGCAGCCATAACTTATTTTTCAGCGCAAAAAATTGAGCCAAATCATCTCTGCGGCCCTTCTGCGGTGCAGCATTGACCAGACAGATGTCATGAAAAGATAAATTTGTGACAAGGTGCAACTTTGGTATGCGAAAAAACACGCCAGACTTGCTTTGACACACCATCTGATCGACCTTATGTAAGAATTAATTACGAGGCGTAAAAAAAATATTTTCACCTCTCTCTTACACAGTGAATGACTGACTATGTTGATACCATCCAAATTAAGTCGCCCGGTTCGCCTGGAGAACACTGTGCTTCGCGAGCGCCTGCTTTCCCGGTTCAGCAGCGCCGAAAACTACCGCCTGGTGCTGGTCACCAGTCCCGCAGGCTATGGCAAAACCACGCTTGTCTCTCAGTGGGTCTCCAGTAAAAGCGATGCAGGGTGGTTTTCGCTTGATGAAGGAGACAACCAGCAGGAGCGCTTTGCCAGCTATCTGATAGCCGCACTGCAACAGGCTACCCACGGCCACTGCGTTAACAGTGAAAAAATGGCGCAAAAGCGCCAGTACGCCAGCTTAAGCTCGCTGTTTTCTCAGCTTTTTATCGAATTAGCACAGTGGGAGCGCCCGCTGTATCTGGTGATAGACGACTACCACCTGATAACCAATCCGGCCATCCATGAAGCCATGCGCTTTTTCCTACGCCACCAGCCGGAAAACCTGACGCTGGTGGTACTCTCACGCAACCTGCCACAGCTTGGCATTGCGAATCTGCGCGTACGCGACCAGTTGCTGGAAATTGGCAGTCAGCATTTGTCATTTACCCACCAGGAAGCCAAACAGTTTTTCGACCACCGCCTGAGCGCGCCTATCGACAGCGCCGAATGCCAGCGTCTGTGTGACGATGTGGCGGGCTGGGCCACCGCGCTTCAGCTGATTGCGCTATCCGCACGCCAGAATAGCGACGCCGCGCACCAGTCTGCACGCAGGCTCTCCGGTATTAACGCCAGTCACCTTGCCGATTACCTGGTAGACGAAGTGTTGGACAACGTTGATGCCCAGACGCGCCGCTTCCTGCTCACCAGCTCACTACTGCGCTCTATGAATGACGCGCTCATTGTGCAGGTCACCGGTGAAGAAAACGGCCAGATGCGGCTCGAAGAAATTGAACGTCAGGGCCTGTTCCTGCAACGCATGAACGACTCCGGCGAATGGTTTAGCTATCACCCCTTATTTGGCAGCTTCCTGCGCCAGCGCTGTCAGTGGGAAATGGCGGCTGAATTGCCTGCTTTACACCGCGCCGCCGCCGAAAGCTGGATGGCACAGGGCTTCCCGAGCGAAGCCATTCACCACGCCCTGGCAGCGGGTGACTCACAGATGCTGCGCGATATCCTGCTGCATCACGCCTGGGTATTGTTCAACCACAGCGAATTGTCGCTGCTGGAAAACTCGCTCAAGGCGCTGCCGTGGGAAAGCCTGCTTGAGAACCCGAAACTGGTGCTGCTACAGGCCTGGCTTATGCAAAGCCAGCACCGCTACCGGGAAGTCAACACGCTGCTCGCCCGCGCCGAACAGGAAATGCAGTGTGAAATGAACGACGCCCTGCACGGTGAATTCAACGCCCTACGCGCACAGGTCGCTATTAACAACGGTGAACCCGACGAAGCCGACCGGCTGGCACGTGTGGCGCTGGATGCGCTGCCGCTGGCAAGCTACTACAGCCGTATTGTGGCAACATCCGTTTGCGGCGAAGTGCTGCACTGTCGAGGTGAGCTACAGGCTTCACTTGCCATGATGCAGGAAACCGAGCAGATGGCGCGCCGCCACGACGTATGGCACTACGCGCTGTGGAGCCTGATTCAGCAAAGCGAAATCCTGTTCGCTCAGGGCTTTTTACAGGCAGCGTGGGACATTCAGGAAAAGGCCTTTACGCTGATTCGCGAGCAGCACCTGGAGCAGCTGCCGCTGTACGAATTCCTGCAACGCATTCGCGCTCAGTTGCTGTGGGCATGGGCACGCCTTGATGAAGCCGAAGCCGCAGCACGCAGCGGCATGGATGTGCTGTCGGGTTACCAGCCTCAGCAACAATTACAGTGCCTTGCGCTGGTGGTGCAAAGCTCGCTGGCACGCGGCGACCTGGATAACGCGCGCAGCCATCTTAACAGGCTGGAGAATTTGCTCGGTAACGGCGCCTATCACAGTGACTGGGTGTCTAACGCCGATAAGGTGCGAGTGATTTACTGGCAGATGGTGGGTGACAAAAAATCTGCGGCAAACTGGCTTAGCCAGACGCCAGTGCCTGCGCTTGCCAATAACCACTTTTTACAAGGCCAGTGCCGTAACGTCGTTCGTGCGCAGATTCTGTTGGGCGAGTACGAGCGCGCGGCAACAGGCCTTGAGCAGCTCAATGAAAATGCGCGTCGCTTACAGCTAATGAGCGATCTCAACCGCAACCTGTTGCTACAAAACCAGCTTTACTGGCAGCAGGGACGCAAAAATGACGCCCAACGTGTACTGATTGAAGCGCTGAACCTGGCAAACCGCACCGGGTTTATCAGCCACTTTGTGATTGAAGGCGAAGCCATGGCCCAGCAGCTGCGCCAGCTCATTCAGCTCAACATGTTGCCGGAGCTGGACCAACACCGCGCGCAGCGTATTCTGCGCGAGATTAACCAGCATCATCGCCACAAGTTTGCGCATTTTGATGAAAACTTCGTTAACCGCCTGCTCACGCACCCGCAGGTACCGGAGCTGATTCGCACCAGCCCGCTGACCCAGCGCGAGTGGCAGGTACTGGGACTGATTTACTCCGGCTACAGCAATGACCAGATTGCCAGTGAGCTTGACGTAGCCGCAACGACCATCAAAACCCACATCCGTAATTTGTACCAGAAGCTCGGCGTTGCCCACCGCCAGGACGCGGTCGCGCAGGCGCAGAGTCTGCTACAAATGATGGGGTATGACGCGGCGTAACGCGCATCATCACAATAAAAAAGCCAGCGGCACTGAGCACGCTGGCTTTTTTATTGATGGCACTCAGGACACCACATGAATCATGCCCGCCTGGAGCCTGGTCGAAACGAAGCGCGCTTTAACACAGCTCCAGATGCACGTTGTTAGCATTAATTACCTGCATCACACCCTCCGGCGGCGTCGCGTCGGTAAACACCGCATCCACCAGCGTAATGCTGCCCATGTTGACCATGGCGTTGCGGCCAAACTTGGAGTGGTCTGCCACCAGCATGACATAACGTGAATTTTCGATAATGGCGCGTTTGGTGCGCACCTCATGGTAATCGAACTCCAGCAACGAACCATCTCTGTCTACGCCGCTGATGCCGAGAATGCCGAAGTCGAGGCGAAACTGGGAGATAAAGTCGAGCGTGGCTTCGCCAATGATACCGCCGTCGCGGCTGCGTAACTCACCGCCCGCGAGGATGATGCGAAAGTCCTCTTTTACCATCAGCGTGTTGGCCACATTGAGATTGTTGGTCACAACACGCAGGTTTTCGTGATCCAGCAGCGCGTGCGCGACCGCCTCAGGCGTAGTACCAATGTCAATAAACAGCGTCGCCCCATTGGGGATCTGGCTTGCCACACGCCGGGCGATACGCGCTTTTTCTGCGGTCTGGGTCGCTTTCCTGTCATGCCACGGCGTGTTGACAGAGCTTGATGGCATAGCCGCGCCGCCGTGATGGCGCATGATTTTATTCTGCTCGGCCAGATCGTTAAGATCGCGACGAATAGTCTGCGGGCTGACATCAAACTGCTCCACCAGCTCCTCGGTGCTGACATAGCCCTGCTGTTTCACCAGCTCAATAATCGCGTAATGCCGTTGTGTTTGCTTCACACCACTGCTCCTGATTATGTTCGTTTTCGCGCATGAAGGGTGTCTGCCAGCGCCATCGCCAGCCCCACCAGTAGCCCGGCGATGTGCGCGCCGTTAGCCATATTAAAGCCAAACCAGTTAAACCAGCCGGCCACTATCCACAGCACAGCAAAAATCATCATGCCGCGCTCAAGGCGCACGCCGCTGTTCGGGTCACGCTCTCCACGCAGCCAGGTGTAACCCATCAGCGCATATACCACGCCGGAGAGACCACCGAACCACGGGCTACCAAAATAGTTCTGAATAAAACCGCTTAACAGCGCCGATATCACCGTCAGCACCACCAGCTTGCCCGTGCCAATGCGCTTTTCAACCTCACCGCCGAGATACCACCACCACATCAGGTTAAACACGATGTGCAGCAGCGAGAAATGCATCAGCGCGTGAGTGAAGTAACGCCAGAGTTCAAATTTAAGTACCGGATCGAACGGCCAGGCCAGACGCAGCAGCACCGCCTGATTGCCGACAATCTGCTGAATCACAAACACCACAATGCAGGCGGCAATAATTACAAAGGTAAAAGGGCCCATACGGGCGCGCAGGGAGGCAAAGAAGGGATAGCGGCGGTAGCTCAGGCCGCTGTTTGTCTGCCCGGTGCTCCAGCTGGCAGCCATATAGCGTGGGTCTTCCGGGTGGGTCAGAAAATGCGCCAGTGCGGTGCGCACCTGCGCTTCTTTACTGGCATCAGCTAACCACACATCTGTCTGTGCATGGTGCTGCAACGTAAGCACGACGCCCTGGGTCGCCATGTAATCTACAAACGCCTGCGCCATGCGCGGGTTTTCAAAAGAGGTAATCATCAACACAGGATTTTCGCCGTACTTATCCACATAAAGAAGGTCAGTATACCCGTTACGCCGCTCGGTGTTGTATTCAACCGAGATTGCGCTCTACTTCAGCCGGGAAGTGACGGTGCCAGGCATCAAATCCACCGTCTACGCTGTATACCGCCTCAAAGCCCTGCTGCAGCAGATACTGTGCCGCGCCCTGGCTGCTGTTACCGTGATAGCACATCACCATCACCGGCGTGTCGAAGTCATGCTCATTCATAAAGGTGACGAGCGAGTCGTTGGTGAGGTGAAACGCACCGGGCGTGTGGCCCAGGGCAAAACTTTGCGGATCGCGAATATCCACCAGCACGCCGCGTTGCTGTTGCAGGCGCTGGTGTGCCTCTTCAACAGAGATATGTTCGAAGGTTTCCATAGTGTCTCTCATTATTATGTTGCAGGCCGTTTGTGCCCCCGCAGGCGCGCAAACGCAGCCCTGATGGTACCAGAAACCGCGGCATGCGGCGCAACTGCCCGCTACACACAAGCGGAAAACGACCATTCTGTTACCGCCATCACGCGAAAATGTTTTTTTGTGGTTACCAAAAGCGCAATCGCCTGCTATTATGAGCGATAACGAACATTTATGAGCTTTAACGAAAATACGCGAGGGCAGCATGGAAACCAAAGATCTGATTGTGATAGGCGGCGGCATCAACGGTGCCGGTATCGCGGCAGACGCCGCAGGGCGAGGGCTCTCCGTATTAATGCTGGAGGCACAGGATCTCGCCAGCGCCACCTCCTCCGCCAGCTCTAAACTGATCCACGGCGGCCTGCGCTACCTTGAGCATTACGAATTCCGCCTGGTGAGCGAAGCACTGGCCGAGCGCGAGGTGCTGCTGAAACTGGCTCCGCACATTGCCTTTCCGATGCGCTTTCGTCTGCCGCACCGCCCGCACCTGCGCCCGGCATGGATGATCCGCATTGGTCTGTTTATGTACGATCATCTTGGCAAGCGCACCAGCCTGCCGGGCTCAACCGGCTTGCGTTTTGGCGCAGAGTCGGTGCTGAAACCTGAAATCGTGCGCGGTTTCGAATATTCAGACTGCTGGGTGGATGACTCTCGCCTGGTGCTGGCAAACGCACAAATGGTGGCGCGCAAAGGCGGTGAGGTCCTGACCCGCACCCGTGCTACCTCTGCACGCCGTGAAAACGGGCTGTGGATTGTGGAAGCAGAAGACATCGACACCGGCAAGCGCTACACCTGGCAGGCGCGCGGCCTGGTCAACGCCACCGGTCCGTGGGTGAAACACTTCTTTGACGACAGCCTGCATCTGCCGTCACCGTATGGCATACGTCTTATTAAAGGCAGCCATATCGTGGTGCCGCGTGTGCATACCCAGCAACAGGCTTACATTTTGCAAAACGAAGACAAGCGTATTGTGTTTGTCATTCCGTGGCTGGACGAATTCTCCATCATCGGCACCACCGACGTGGAATACCACGGCGACCCGCATGACGTGAAAATTAATGATGAAGAGATTAGCTACCTGCTGAACGTCTATAACGAGCACTTTAAAAAGCAGCTCAGTAAAGACGATGTGGTGTGGACCTACTCCGGCGTGCGCCCGCTGTGCGATGACGAGTCGGACTCCCCGCAGGCCATCACCCGCGATTACACGCTGGACGTGCATGACGACCACGGTAAAGCGCCGCTGCTGTCGGTATTTGGCGGTAAGCTCACCACCTACCGCAAGCTCGCCGAACACGCGATGGAGAAGCTTGCGCATTACTATGACAACATTGGCCCGGCGTGGACCAAAACGGGTGTCCTGCCAGGCGGTGACATTCACGGCGACCGCGACGACTACGCGGCACTGCTGCGCAACCGCCATGCCTTCCTTGGCGAAGCACTAGCGCGCCGCTACGCCCGCACCTACGGCAGCAACAGCGAGTTGATTATCGGCAACGCGACATCACTGGAAGATTTAGGCGAACACTTCGGCCACGACCTGTATGAAGCCGAACTGCGCTATCTGGTGGAGCACGAGTGGGTGCGTAAACTGGATGACGCTATCTGGCGGCGCACTAAGCTTGGCATGTGGCTGAGCGAGGAGCAAAAAGCGCGTGTCGCTGAGTGGCTGAACCACCACGCGAATCCTGCCCAGCTATCGCTGGCATCGTGATACATCCGTAAACTAACAAAGCCGGGTCAACGCCCGGCTTTTTGCTGCCTGCTTCAGAGCCGTTATTCCATTATCGCTGGCATACCATCATCATCAAATGTCACACCCAGCGCTTCCAACTTTTTACGCGCGGCATGATGGACAACTCCACGTTTACGCACATTCGGTTCCAGCAATCTGAGCAGCGTGGACTGACTGACATTGGCGTGGTTCACAACTTCTATGCGCACCCCCCAAAATTTGTCATCCGCAAAACGATCCAGCATCTGCGAGTCCGCATCCGGGTTCATCGCCGCCACAACGCGGATAGCCTGATTAGGATCCGACAGAAAAACCTCAAGCTCTGCTGTCGTGCTCGCTCCACTGGCAGCGATATAGCGGCGCTCCTCTGCGGCTTTCTGCTCAGGTGTCTTTTTAGCCATTATTCCTTGCTCCAAAGAGTAAACTCACCAGACGGCGTAAATGACCTACCGTTGCCCGCACATTCATGACAACCCGTCGTGTATGTGTCATCTCATCACTCGTGAAATTTAATGGATAACAGTAAATCCGTTGCTGACACATTATATTGCTGCGACAGTTTATCCGTGCCATTAAACGTTATGACCCTTACAGCATTGTCCACACTGGTAATCAGAATAAAGTTATTAAAACGGTAATCATCATGGCGAGTTCTGAAACTGATAAACCATGCAGGCCGCCCCTCAT
>JALAGK010000325.1 GCA_022712475.1 Enterobacteriaceae bacterium | reverse complement strand
GTGTTTACTCACTCATAAAATATAGCGTATCCCGTCACTGCTAAATGTGGTCCCGCTAACATCTAATGAAGAACCTGAAAATAAGTGTGGTAATCGTGATGCTGATAGCCGCAGTGGGAAGTCTGTCTTACCTGTTGCATCCTGTTTTTGGCCGCGCACCTGAGGGGGAACGGCTTGCGGCGCTCACGCAATCGCCGCAGTACCGTGACGGACAATTTCACAACGCCCAACCTACACCCATGCTGACAGGTGAGAAAGGGCGCATCCAGCTCTTGTGGGAGTTTGTGACGCAAAAGCGCGATAACTTACGCCCGGACTCGGCGTTGCCGTTTGAGCACACTGACCTTAGCGCGTTGTCCCCCGAAGAAGACGTCGTGGTGTGGCTCGGCCACTCATCCTGGTATCTCCAGCTGGCGGGCAAACGTATTTTGATTGACCCGGTATTCAGCAGTTACGCCGCACCGTTTTCGTTTATCAATAAAGCTTTCGCCGGGCCGTATCCGTGGCGCGCACAGGACATGCCATCCATTGATTATCTAATTATCTCCCACGATCATTACGATCACCTGGATTACGCGACGGTACGAGCACTGCTGCCGAAAGTCGGCCAGGCACTGGTGCCGCTCGGCGTCGGCGCACATCTGGAATACTGGGGTATGGACGCTGCAAGGATTCAGGAGTCCGACTGGCAGCAGGCGTGGCCCTTTTCTGATTCGCTAACTGTACATGTGCTGCCTGCCCGCCACTTTTCCGGGCGTGGGTTGAAAACCAACCCCACACTGTGGGCGAGCTTTCTGTTCGTCACTCCTGAGCGTAAAGTTTATTACAGTGGGGACAGCGGTTACGGCCCGCACTTAAGGGATATTGGTGAGCGCTTTGGCCCTATCGATATCGCCATCATGGAAAACGGCCAGTACGACCCGGACTGGAAAAATATTCATATGCGCCCGGAAGAAGCGGCGCAGGGTGCGCTAGATCTTAATGCCCGAACAGTTCTCCCCGGACATGCCGGACGTTTTGTATTGGCAAAACATACCTGGAACGATCCCTGGCAGCGACTGACAATAGCAAGCCAGGGCAAACCTTACACGCTGCTGACACCTGTGATGGGTGAAGTGGTATATCCGGCTCACACAGAGCCACACACGAGCGCCTGGTGGGAAACGCGCGTTCAATAAACCGTAAGAAGGGAAATCGTATGTCCGTACCTGAGCAGGTTATTGAAACCCTGATTGACTGGATAGACCACAACCTGGACCAGCCTTTGCGCATCGACGATATCGCCCGCCACGCCGGATATTCAAAATGGCACCTGCAGCGACTGTTTTTGCAGTATAAAGGCGAAAGCCTTGGGCGCTACATCCGCACGCGCAAGCTACACATGGCAGCGCGCGATCTGCGTAATACCAACGAAAAAGTGTTCGAAATTTGCCTGCGTTACGGCTTTGATTCGCAGCAAACCTTTACCCGCATATTCACCAAAACATTCCACCAACCGCCTGGGGCATGGCGTAAGGACTCCTCCGTACAACCGCTTTGACCGTCTGTATGCGAACGCATAGACTCACTGCAAACATGCATATACGCAGGCTGGCTGTTATGAAACTGCAAAATTCAATTCCCAACGTGCGCGACGGCCTGAATGACGTGGAGCGCACTGTACTTTATGTGTTGCACATAACGCAGCAGGAAATGGCGGGAAGGGCGGTGCCGACCGCAATGCTTTACGGTCGGGTACTGGAGTATATCAATATCAGTGAAAATGAACTGATGACATGCCTGCAACGGCTGGGAGCTGGGCGTTAAGATTTATTTCCTTTGAATGGCTGCACACAGTATGTCACGACTTTCTTTATGAGTGCCTGCTCTACCATGCAGCGATTTTTCTCGTAGTGGCTGAAGGCATGACCACCGCCCATAAGGCTCTTGCCAGTACGCCCCTGTTTTTCATTGTACTACGTATATTCTGGCGCCTGACGCAGCGTCCACCAGCGTTGCCAGACTCAATGAACCCGCTGATGCAGCACGCCGCTCATCGTTCTCGATCCCAGGCCGCTGTCGGGAGCGAATCGCTTCATCATCATTGCAGTAGAGCGGGTGTAATCATGTTCAGTTCAACACCAAGGCGAATAGCCTGACGCGCGTTGCTGACCCCCATCTTGCGTACCAGATTCGCCATGTGAAACTTTACCGTGCGTTCGGCGATACCGAGAATAATGGCAATATCGTCATAGGTTTTTCCCATGCTCGCCCAGTACAGTACCTCGTGCTCACGCGGGGTAAACACCGTCCTGTCACGCTCTGAGGGTGGGCTTGTGGCGGTGAACATCGGTGGCGTATCCAGCAGGCGATGGGTTTGCTCATTGATATCTATCAACAGCATTTGAAAGTTAGCACTATGTGTTTTGAGTTGCTCGTCCTGGGAGACAAGACAATCGGTCACCAGCGACAGCATGGCAACATAGTTAAGATGATCATGCAGGACAAACGTCACACCGTTCACAATATTGTACGATTTTGACAACATGAAGATTTCAGATAGTTGGAAAGTGATGTTCTCATCCCAGCAAAAGGGGGAACTTCGCTTTAACCCACTTAACACAACCGGATCGCGCTGGTAATAATTGTTAGTCAGGTACTGCTCCTGCCAGGCTTTCGGGTAATTAGAGATCATCAACACATCGGCAAGGTTATGCTTGCTCAGCACAATGTAGGCATAGGTGGTTAGCCCCCAGGGCTGTAACCGCCGCTCAATATACTCTCTGAGAGCGCCACTCATTACTGTATTTTCTCTGAAGACAGATAACATACGCTGCTCCCTTCGCGTGTGCCTGAATCATGTCGTATCACCTGTACTTAAGAACAGGAGGCTGCCGTATATTAGTACATCTTACATATCTGTTAGAGAGGAATATAATTGCAGCTGGTCAAAAAGTTCGTCGTGCGATCCGCACACAGCACAGGTATGTAACACCAGGGAAATTTTCTACAAAAAATGCGACCTATATCAGGTTAAAAAACAATAAATCACGATAAACGTGCCGGTTTACACCGGCATTTTCACACTCTGCCC
>JALAGK010000324.1 GCA_022712475.1 Enterobacteriaceae bacterium | reverse complement strand
GGTCTGCACACGGCGATTTCCCGCGTGCAGGGCGGTAAGCTCAAAGCAAAAGCCGAAATCCGTGTTGCCACAGTATTTCGTGACGCGCCAGAAGCATTTTTACGTATGATAGTGGTCCACGAACTGGCGCACCTCAAAGAAAAAGATCACAACAAAGCGTTTTACCAGCTGTGCTGCCATATGGAGCCGCAATATCATCAGCTGGAGTTCGACACACGTTTATGGCTCCAGCACCGCGCACTCAGTGCAGGCAGTAACGCCTGACCACCTTTTCCCCACCGGATGTTTTGTGCTTTAGTAGGGTGACTTTCCTGTAACCCTGAGAAGCATAATGAAAATAGTGACACTCGACGGCGACACCTTACCTTTCCCCCTTCCCCAGCCTGACTGGTGCGATGAATGGGTCTGGCGCACCGACACCCGCCCAGAAGAGGTGCCTGACGCGCTAAAAGGCGCGGATATTGCCATTACCAACAAAGTTAAACTGCATGCCGATGTGCTAAAAGCCCTGCCGCAACTGCGTTATATCTGCGTGGCGGCCACCGGCTTTGACTGCGTAGACGTAAACTATTGCCGCGAGCACGGTATTGCAGTGAGTAATGTGCCAGGCTACTCCACTGTTAGCGTCGCCGAAGCGGTTATTGGTTACATATTTGCCTTACGACGCCATCTGGTGGAATACCACCAGCGCGCACTGGCTGACTGGCGTAGCGCGCCGCACTTTTGTATTCACGGCAGCCCGATTGAAGATATTGAAGGTGCAACGCTTGGCATTATCGGCAAAGGCGATATCGGCAGCGCGGTGGCACGTAAGGCAAGCGCGCTCGGTATGAAGGTGCTGTTTGCCGAGCGAAAAGGTGCCGCACATGTGCGCGACGGCTACCTGCCTTTTGACGAGGTACTGACACAAAGCGACATCCTGACGCTGCACTGCCCGCTTTCTGTACAAACCCAGCGGCTTTTTAATGCCGAACAGTTTGCCCGCATGAAGCCAGGCGCACTGCTGATTAACACCGCACGCGGCGGCCTGATTGATGATGCCGCGCTGGCAGATGCGCTAAAAAGCGGGCAGCTTGGCGGTGCCGCACTGGACGTGCTGACAGAAGAACCCCCGCGAGCCCATACACCGCTGCTGGCCGGTGATGTACCCGGCCTCATTATTACGCCGCACGTAGGTTGGGCTAGCCAAAAGAGCCTCAAAAACCTGATAGCGGGCCTGAACGCTAATCTGGCAGGCTGGTTTGCCGGCAGCATTCACAACCGCGTCGCCTGAGTGAAGGTCGCCGTGCGCGTTGGTGTTGCGCGGCTGACCTGCTACGCTGTCGTTGATACCCAGCATGGAGAACGCACTCGCTTATGATACGTTTCGCTGTTGTTGGCACAAACTGGATAACCCGCCAGTTTGTCGATGCCGCTCATGAGACCGGCAAATACCGTCTCACCGCCATCTACTCTCGTACAGCTGAGCAGGCGCAGGCTTTTGCCAGCGACTATCCGGTTGAGCACCAGTTCACCTCGTTGACGGCGCTTGCCGAATGCGATGACGTTGACGCGGTGTATATCGCCAGCCCGAATTCGCTGCACTTTGCCCAAACCAGCCTGTTTCTGCGCCACAAAAAACACGTAATCTGCGAAAAGCCCCTGGCTTCAAACCTTGAGGAAGTCGAGCGTGCCATTGCGCTGGCAAGGGAGCACCAGGTGGTGCTGTTTGAGGCCTTCAAAACCGCAAGTCTGCCTAATTTCCTTGTTCTGCAACAGGCGCTGCCCAAAGTGGGCAAGCTGCGAAAAGCACTGCTTAACTACTGTCAGTATTCCTCACGCTACCAGCGCTATCTTGATGGTGAAAACCCTAACACCTTTAATCCGGCGTTCTCCAACGGCTCCATAATGGATATTGGCTTCTACTGCCTTGCCTCGGCGATAGCACTCTGGGGCGAGCCCCACTCAGTGCAGGCCACCGCCAGCCTTCTGGCAAGCGGTGTGGACGCTCATGGCGTGGCGACGCTCCATTATGGTGATTTCGACGTGACGCTGATGCACTCGAAAGTCAGCGACAGCACTATTGCGAGCGAAATCCAGGGTGAGGAAGGCGCACTGGTAATTGAAAAAATCGCCGAGTGCCAACGTGTCGCCTTTGTACCACGCGGCGGCAAAATGCAGGATCTCAGTCAGCCGCAGCATATCAATACGATGCTCTATGAAGCCGAGGTTTTTGCCCGGCTGGTGGAGGCAGGCGAGGTGAACCATCCAGGTCTTTCTATAAGCCGCAGTACGGCAAAACTGTTGACGGAAATCCGCCGCCAGACGGGCGTGACATTCCCTGCCGATGACGTATACGCCAGCCAGACTGTGTAAATAAGGAAAAATGAGTAACGTCCGCTCTTGACCGTTCGCGAAGCCTGACATATTTTGTTACGGCAAAGGGGAGTAACTTCATCTGCCGGCCGATCGTCATTACGAAGCTTACGCTTCCGGTCACCGGGCAATACGGACAGAATCTGAATCCGTGTTGTAAGTGAGACCTTGCCGGAAGGCG